>JBEGOE010000193.1:0-3851 GCA_041182165.1 Actinomycetota bacterium | reverse complement strand
GCGTGGTGGCCTTCCTGGCCTCCCCCGACGCGGCCTACATCACCGGCGCCGTCATCCCTGTCGATGGCGGCCTGGGCATGGGCCACTAACCTCTGCAACACCACCATCAAGGAGACCCCCGTGGATCAGGAACTGTTCGCCCGCTTCAAGAAGTGCGCCGTCGAGGTGCTGTCGGTCGATGAGTCGGCCGTCGTGCCCGAGGCCAAGTTCGGTGACGACCTCGATGCCGACAGCCTCGACCTCGTCGAGCTCGTGATGGCACTCGAGGAGGAGTTCGGCGTCGAGGTGCCCGAGGAGGACCTCGACGGCGTCGAGACCGTCGGCCAGGCGTACGACTTGGTCGTCGGCAAGCTCTGATGATCGGCCGCGGCCGCCGAGTGGCCGTCACGGGGTTCGGCGTGGTGGCCCCCTGCGGCATCGGCAAGGATGCCTACTGGCAGGGCTTGCTCGGGCCGGGCCTCGATGACGGCAAGGTCACCGAGATCGCCGACTGGGACCCGCTCCCCTGGTTCGACAACCCCAAGGAAGCCCGCCGCGCCGACCGCGTCGAGCAGTTCGCGCTCGCTGCTGCTGCCGAGGCGTTCGAGCAGGCTGGCCGTCCCGACGTCGACCCCACCCGCTTCGGCACCATCTTCGCCTCCGGCATCGGTGGCCTGCACACGCTCGAAGAGCAGGTGCAGATCCGCCTCGAGAAGGGCGAGCGGCGCGTGTCGCCGTTCCTCATCCCGATGCTCATGGCCAACGCCTCGGGCGCAGCGATCTCGATGCGCTACGGCCTCCAGGGCCCGAACGAGACCATCGTGACGGCGTGCGCTGCGTCGACCCACGCCATCGGCTACGCAGCACGCCTCATCGCCTGGGACATGTGCGATGCCGTCGCCACCGGCGGCTCCGAGGCCTGCATCACCCCCACCGGCATCGCCGGCTTCACCAACATGACCGCACTGTCGTCATCGGGCGTCAGCATGCCCTTCGACATCAAGCGCGACGGGTTCGTCATGGGCGAGGGCTCTGCCGTCTTCATCCTCGAGGAGTGGGAGTCTGCGGTCGCCCGCGGCGCCGTCATCGTCGGCGAGATCCTCGGTGCCGCCAGCAACGCCGACGCACACCACATCACGGCGCCCGCACCGGGCGGATCGGGGGCCGTGCGCTGCATGCGCGCCGCGCTCGCCGACGCCGGGCTGCAGCCGTCCGACATCCACCAGATCAACGCCCACGGTACCTCGACACCGTTGAACGACGCAGCCGAGGCCGAGGCCGTCGCCACCGTCTTCGCCGGTGCGCTGCCGCCGATGACGTCCACCAAGGGCGTCACCGGCCATGCGCTCGGCGCCGCCGGCGCGCTCGAGGCAGCGGCATCGCTGCTGTCGATGCAGCACCGCGTCATCCCGGCCACGGCGAACACCACCGAGGTGCTCGCCGAGCCGGCGATCGACCTCGTCACCGGGGCGCCCCGCGCGTGGGAGCCGGGTCCCGTCATGTCGAACAACTTCGGCTTCGGCGGACACAACGGCACGGTCATCCTCGGCCCGGCCTGAGCAACCGGCCCATCAGGGCCCGAGTCAGGCGTGGCCGATCGAGGGCCTCGAACACACCCGAGTGGTTCGGTGCACGACGCCTGCACCGAGACCCTCGGGTGTGCTCAGGTGTTCACCAGCACGAACATCAGCTCGCACTCGCAGGCGGCCTTGTCGCCCAGCAGTGCCCGGCCGGTTCCCTTGCCGGCACGGGCGCTCATGTGACCGAGCTCGACCTCGAGCACCAGGGTGTCACCGGGCACCACCTGACGCCGGAACCGGGCGCCGTCGAGGCCACCGAACAGTGGCAGCTTCCCAGCGAAACGCTCATCGCTCAGCACGGCGATCGCGCCCATCTGCGCGATCGCTTCGCACATCAGCACGCCGGGCAGCGGTGGCCGACCCGGGAAGTGCCCGGCGAAGAACCATTCGTCGCCCGTCAGGGTCCACCGACCACTCGCCCGCTGGCCGGGCTCGAGCGACAGGATCTCATCGATGAACAGAAACGGAGGCCGATGCGCCAACAGATCGGTCGGGGCGGGCAGAGCGATGCTCATGCCTGCAACGCCTCGATCAGCTTGACCGGCGTGTCCTTGGGGCTGATCTTGTACCACACGTTCTGCAGCATGCCATCGGGCCCCACCAGGAACGCCGACCGGACGATTCCCATGTACGTCTTGCCGTAGTTCGTCTTCTCCTGCCACACGCCGAACGCCTCGGCCACTGCGTGATCGGGATCACTCAGCAGGTCGAACCCGAGGTCGTACTTGGCCGCGAACTTCGCCAGCCGGGGCACCGGATCGGGGCTGATGCCGAGCACCACAGCGTCACCGAGCTGCGGCTTCGCGTCGCGGAGCAGACACGCCTGCTGCGTGCAGCCAGGGGTGTCGGCCTTCGGATAGAAGAACACCAACACCGACTTGCCACGGAGAGTGGCGAGATCGACGCTGTCACCGTCCTGGTTCGTCAAGACCAAGGAGGGGGTTGCGCTACCGACCGTGAGCATGGAAGGAACAGTACCGGAGGTCCACCACGTGGAGTGTCGGTTCCAGGAGTCTCAGTCGTCAAGTTCCCCTTGCGAGTGCCACCACCCAGCGTGTTACCGTGACGCTCAGCGGTCGTCCGTGACGAAATCTCGACAAACGGTCGAGGCCGAGCCACGGGTGGGCGTTACGCCGACACTGTCAGGAGAGCACCATGCGCACCAAGCCCATCGGCCGTCCGTTCTGACCTGTCGCCGCCCCGGCGGCGACATCAGGACACGGACCACATCCCTCGGCGTCTCGCATGCGCGTGATAGTGCCCGGGGATGCTCCGCAAGGCGTCATCGACCCAGTACCCCTCGGGAAACCAGGTCTCGGCGACGCCGGCCAACACAGTCAGCAACACGGCCCGAACCTCCTCAGGGGGGTTCGGGTCGTGTCGTTTCCAGACCACCATCGGCACGCTGCACGACTCGCACTCGGCTGCCCAGCACATCTCGTCCTCGTGGAACCACTCGGTCATCCGCGCCGCCTCGCACAGTTCGCACGTCGGGTCGAAGCCGTCGCGTGGCAGGGCTTCGTCGCTCATGCCGGAGTCTCGCACGCCGCTGCGTGACGAGCGGTGCGCGCCCAGCAGCCACTCATCGCACATCCCGACCTCGGGCCGGACGCGGAACGAGGGCCCCGTAGGGCCCTCGTCCATGCTTGGGGGGAACTCGATCAGAGCGTCGAGATGTCGAGGCTCGGCGGCAGGATCACGGCGTCGATGACGTGGATGACGCCGTTCGAGGCAGCGACGTCGGTCGCCGTCACGTTGGCGTCGTTCACCTTCACGCCACCATCGGTGGTGATGGTGATCGCCTCACCCTGCACGCTCGTCACGTCGCCGGCCGTCACGTCGGCAGCCATGACCTGGCCGCTGACCACGTGGTAGGTGAGGATCTGGGCCAGGACGTCCTTGTTCTCCGGCAGGAGCAGCTTGTCGAGGACACCGTCGGGCAGTGCAGCGAACGCCGCGTTGGTCGGGGCGAACACCGTGAACGGGCCGGGGCCCTGCAGCGTCTCGACCCGGCCGGCGGCCGAGACGGCGGTGCCGAGGGTCGAGAAGTCGGGGTTGGCCGAGGCGACGGCGACGATGTCGCCGGGAGCAGCCGGGTCGGTCGTCGCATCGGTGCTCACGGGGGCTTCGGTGGCAGGCGTGGTCACCGCGGCCGAGTCCTCGTCACTGCCGCAGGCGGCCATGAGGAGGGCGGCCGATGCAATGCCGGCGACGAACAGCTTCTTCGAGATCATGGGGGGACTCCTTGTTGTTCACGACGACCCCTGGGGGAAGGGGTCGTCGGTTCTACGG
>JBEGOE010000192.1:0-4194 GCA_041182165.1 Actinomycetota bacterium | reverse complement strand
GGCACCTACCCCACCGCCCCTCCGCCGTACGGCTACAGCGCGAACCCCCCGTACGCCGGCTTCTGGGTCCGCCTGGGCGGATACCTGCTCGACGCCCTCCTGTACGGCCTCGTGCTCTCGATCTTTGCCATCCCCGCCACCGTGCTCGGTGTCGCCGCATTCGACGGCTGCGAGGTCAGGGAACTTGCCGACAACACCAGCGAAATCATCTGCCCACCGGGCAAGCCCGAGGGCGGCCTGCTCGCTGCCGCCATCGTGCTCGGCCTGCTCGGCGTCGGCGTCGTGGCCGTGCTGTACCGGCGTGCCCACGGGCGCACCGGCCAGACGTGGGGTCGCAAGCTCGTCGGCGTCAAGGTGGTCGGCAAGGAGACGCAGCAGCCCCTGGGCGTCGGCAAGGCGTTCCTGCGCCAGATCATCGAGGGCGTCGTCGGTCAGGCCTGCTTCCTCAGCTACCTCTGGATGCTGTGGGACAAGGACAAGCAGACCTGGCACGACAAGATCGTGAACTCGGTCGTCATCCGGGTCTGATCGCAGCTCGCCTCCACCACGGGCGCGCAACGGCCGCTACCGTCCGAACCGTGGACATCACGACGGTTGCCGACGACCTGATCGTCGCTCACGACGGCCTCACGGTGCATCGCTTCGAGGGTCTCGCCCCAGGCACGGTGCACGACGTTGCCGACATGGCCGTGCGCACGCTCGAACGCCCGTCAGGCGAGCTGCTGTACCGCTTCGCCACGGTCAACGACGTCCACTTCGGCGAGCTCGAGTGTGGTCGCATCGACGACAACACCGAGGGGCCGATCCAGCGCGCCGCGCCGGGCGAGCAGCCGTACCCCGAGACGATGAACCGTGCCGCCGCCGCCGAGATCCGAGCGTCTGCCATCGACACCCTCGTCGTGAAGGGTGACCTGTCGGTCGACGGCCAACCGCACGAGTGGGCGGCGTTCGAGGAGTGCTACCGCACGGCGTTCGGCGATGGGCTGCACGTCGTGCGTGGCAACCACGACTCGTACCACGGCCAGGACGAGTACGCGGGCGACCGGTGGATCGAGCTGCCCGGCGTGGCCATCGCCCTGATGGACACCACGATCCCCCACCACACCACCGGCCACCTCGACGACGCGCAGCTCGACTGGCTCGACGCCCACGCCGCCACCGCCGACCGGCCGGTCATCGTGATGGGGCACCATCAGCAGTGGACCGACGGCAAGCGCAGCCATGACTACTTCGGGCTGCACCCCGACGCGAGCGACGCGCTCAGCGCGATCATCGAGCGACGGTCGCGCATCGTCGCCTACACGGCCGGGCACACGCACCGCCATCGCATGCGCACCCTGTCGAGCGGCGTGCCCAGCATCGAGATCGGATGTGTCAAGGACTTCCCCGGCACCTGGGGCGAATACCGCGTGTACGAGGGCGGCATCACCCAGGTCGTCCACCGCATCTCGGCCCCCGACGCGCTCGCGTGGAGCGAGCGCTGCCGCCATCTCTACAGCGACTTCGGCGTCGACTACGAGACCTACGCCCTCGGCCGCCTCGAGGACCGCTGCTTCACGATCCCGCTGCGCTGAGCGCGCATGGGTCCTCCGGCCCACTTCGGCGAACGGGACGGCGGATCGCCCCGCAGTCGGGGACGATGGTCTGCATGACAACGACCTTTCCACCTCCGAACGGTCCGTCGCTGCAGAACGCCTTCGTCTACCTCCAGGCTCCGACCGGAGCAGATGCGTGGCGGCCGACGACACGGCCCCGCAGCTGGGGAGAGCTCACCCCGGCGTACGCCCCGCACGTCGTTCGGGAGGCGACGTTCGCCGGCCGGGTGTGGGCGCGCATCGTCGACTTGTTCGTCTACGGGGGGCCTGTCGCACTCACCGCCGGCGCTGCGGTGCTGGTGGTCCCCCGCGACCCCGACGGCATGCCGGCCGACACCAAGGTCGCGGCACTCGTCATCGCTGTGCCCATCGTCGTGGCCACCATCGTCGCCTTCCGCCTGTTCCGCACCACGGCACTCGACGGGGCGACCATCGGGCGCCAGACCGGCCGCATCATCGTGGTGAGAGCCCGAGCCGGCGGTCCGATCGGCTACGGCCGGGCGATCATCCGGACGGGGAGTGTGCTCGCGATGCGGGCGCTGCTGCCGATCACCTGGGTGCTCGCCTTCCGCGCCGACAACGCTCCCGAGTTGGCGATCACCGCCTTCGTGTGCGCTGTGCTGCTGAACGTGCTCGACACGATGTGGATGCTGTGGGACCCGCGCCGCCAGACGCTGCACGACAAGGTCGCCGGCTCGATGGTCGTCCGGGACTGACCGACCAACCCCGGCTACCGTCTCGCCGGTGAGCACCCACCCGGCCGAGGCCACCCGAGCCGCAGCGGTCCCACCGTTCCGCGCGATGGCGATGAGCCGGGCCGCCGGCGAGCTCGAGGCCACGGGCCGCAGCGTCCTCCACCTCGAGGTCGGCCAGCCGGGCACACCTGCGCCCGAGACGGCCCGGACCGCTGCGATCGAGGCCATCCGGCGCGGCGACCACCTCGGCTACACGAACGCCGCCGGGTTGATGAGCCTCCGTCGACGGATCGCCCGCCACTACGACGAGTGGTACGGGGTGGCGGCCGACGCGAGCGACGTCGTCGTGGTCGGCGGCGCATCGGCCGGGTTCACCCTCGCGTTCGCCGCCGCGTTCGACGCCGGCGACCGGGTCGGCGTCATCGAGCCCGGCTACCCGTGCTACCGCAACACGTTGCTGGCGCTCGGTGTCGAGCCGGTCGCCATCCCGGTCGGCGCCGACAGCCGGTGGGCGCCCACCGCAGCGCTACTCGACGCTGCCGGTCCGCTCGACGGCCTCGTGATCGCGTCGCCCTCGAACCCGACGGGCACGGTGCTGGCCCACGACCGGCTGGTCGAAGTGGCCGGCTGGTGCGAAGCGAACGGCGTGCAACTGATCGCCGACGAGATCTACCACGGCCTCGTGTTCGACGGCCGCGCCGACACGATCCTCGGCATCAGCCGCGACGCCGTCGTCATCAACAGCTTCTCGAAGTACTTCTCGATGACCGGCTGGCGGTTGGGATGGATGGTCGTGCCCGAGCACCTGGCCGGCGCGGTCGAGCGGCTGCAGCAGAACCTGTACATCTGCGCGCCGCACGTCAGCCAGGTGGCAGGGCTCGCGGCGTTCGAGGCGCAGGACGAGCTCGACGCCCACGTGCGCCGGTACCGCGACCACCGGACGGTGCTGCTCGATGGCTTGGCGCGTGCCGGCATCACCGACGTCGCGTCGGCCGACGGAGCGTTCTACGTGTACGCCGAGGTCGGCCACATCACCGACGATCCGCGGGTGGGCGGCTCGATGCAGCTGTGCGAGCGCTGGCTGGACGAGCTGGGTGTGGCGGCCACGCCGGGCCTCGACTTCGACCTCGCCCGCGGCAACCGCACGGTGCGCTTCTCGTACGCGGGCGAACGCGGCCACCTCATCGAGGCGTGCGGTCGCATCGCCGGGTGGGCCCCGTGAGCGCGCCGCTCGCCGACCTGCGGGTGCTCGACCTGTCGACGGTGCTGGCCGGACCGAACTGCGCGAGGTACCTCGCCGACTTCGGTGCCGACGTCATCAAGGTCGAGCGACCCGACACCGGTGACAGCCTGCGGAACATGGCGTGGCGCGACCCGCGCGACGGCACCGGACTGTGGTGGAAGCTGGTGAACCGCAACAAGCGCACCATTGCGCTCGACCTGAAGGACGACGCCGACCGGGCGCTCGTGCTCGACCTCGTGGCCGAGGCGCAGGTCGTCGTCGAGAACTTCCGCCCCGGCACGCTCGAACGGCTCGGTCTCGGCCCCGACGTGCTCCACGCCCGCAACCCGACGCTGGTGCTCACCCGCGTCACGGGTTTCGGTCAGGACGGCCCCTACGCGTCGCGGCCGGGCTTCGCCACCATCGCCGAGGTGATGTCCGGCCTCAGCGCCATCAGCGGCGAGCCGGGGGGCCAGCCGATGCTGCCCGCCATCGCGCTCACCGACGAGGTCACCGGGCTCGTCGCTGCGTTCGCCACCATGGTGGCGCTGCACAGCGGTGTCGGGCAGGTGGTCGACGTGAGCCTGCTCGAGAGCCTGTTCCAGATCATGGGTCCGCTCATCTCGCTCTATCGACTCACGGGTGAGATGCAGCCGCGGCTCGGCGCCGGCCTGCCCTACAC
>JBEGOE010000191.1:0-7184 GCA_041182165.1 Actinomycetota bacterium | reverse complement strand
CTCGTTGGCGCACGCCGACCGTGCCATCGGCGCGGAGCTCCAGGCCGATCTCGACGCCGCTGCAGCGGCCGGCTTCCTGCCGGAGGAGCAGACGCTCGGCAAGGCGATCTCGTCGCTCAGCACCGATGGGCTGTACGACCTGCACCTGTTCCCCGTGTGCGCCTCGAACCAGACGAGCCTCATCCACGGCCGCGTGGTGGTCGAGGTCGCGTGCATGACACCCGAGAGCCGCGGTCGCGTCGACATCACCAGCGCCGACCCACAGGCTGCGCCGACCATCGACCACGCCTACTGTCCGGACCCGGCGGGCCACGACCTGGCGGTGCTGCGCGAGGGCATCGCCATGGCCGACGAGATCCTCGACCACCCCACGCTGGCGCCGCTGCTCGGCGGCAGGGTCACCGACACCAGCAGCGACGACGCCGTGATGCGCATGGTGGCGCACTACTACCACCCGGTCGGCACCTGCGCGATGGGCACCGGTCCCGACGCCGTGTGCGACGCGGCCGGGCGCGTGCACGGGCTGCGCCGCGTGGTCCTGGCCGACGCGTCGATGATGCCGCGCATCCCCCGGGCCAACACCAACATCCCCACCGTCATGATCGGCGAGCGGATCGCTTCATCGCTCACCGGGCACGGTTGGTAGCGTCGGGCAGACCATGTCGTCACCGGAACCGACCACCTCCAACGCGTCCGACTTCGTGCGCGAGCTCGTCCGCTCCGACATCGAGCAGGGCACGTTCGGCGGCAGGGTCCAGACCCGGTTCCCACCCGAGCCCAACGGCTACCTGCACATCGGCCACGCCAAGGCGATCTGCGTCGACTTCGGGATCGCCGCTGAGTTCGGTGGCCGGTGCAACCTCCGCTTCGACGACACGAACCCCGACACCGAGGACACCGAGTACGTCGACGCGATCATCGACGACGTCCGCTGGCTCGGCTTCCAGGTGCCCGAGCCGATCCTCTACGCGAGCGACTACTTCGAGCAGATCTACCAGTGGGCCGAGCACCTCGTCGAGCGTGGCCTCGCCTACGTCGACGACCAGGACGGCGAGACGATCAGCCTCCAGCGTGGCGGCTACGGCAAGCCGGGCATCGAGAGCCCGTTCCGCGGCCGGTCGGTCGACGAGAACCTCGACCTGTTCCGGCGGATGCGTGCCGGCGAGTTCCACGACGGCGCACGCGTGCTGCGCGCCAAGATCGACATGCAGCACGAGAACATGCAGTTCCGCGACCCGGTGATGTACCGCATCCGGCGTCAGCACCACCACCGCACCGGCGACCAATGGGTCATCTACCCCACCTACGACTGGGCGCACGGCCAGAGCGACGCGATCGAGGGGGTCACCCACTCGCTGTGCACGCTCGAGTTCGACAGCCACCGCCCGCTCTACGACTGGTACCTCGAGCACCTGCCGCTGCCCGGCGATCAGCCTCGCCAGACCGAGTTCGCCCGGCTCGAGCTCACCCACACGGTCACATCGAAGCGCAAGCTCAAGCAGCTGGTCGACGACGGCGTCGTCGACGGCTGGGACGACCCGCGTCTGCCCACGCTGCGAGCGCTCCGCCGCCGCGGCTACCCGGCGTCGGCGATCCGCGACTTCTGCGCGTACATCGGCGTCGCCCGCACCAACAGTCGCCACCAGATCGAGCTGCTCGAGTCGTTCATCCGCACCGAGCTGAACCGCACGGCGCTGCGACGCATGGCCGTGCTGCGCCCGCTGCGCCTGGTCATCACCAACTGGCCCGACGACGCCGACGGCAACCCGGTGGTCGAGCACGTCGAGCTCGGCAACAACCCCGAGAACCCCGACGACGGCACGCGTCGCGTCCCGTTCTCGAAGGTGCTCCTCATCGAGCGGGACGACTTCAAGATCGACGCCCCGCCGAAGTACTACCGACTCACCCCGGGCGCCGAGGTGCGGCTGCGCGGCGCGTACTACCTGCGCTGCACGGGCTACACCCTCGGCGCCGACGGCGAGGTCGACGAGGTGCAGTGCACCTACGACCCCGACACGCGCAGCGGCAACGCACCCGACGGACGCAAGGTGAAGGCCACCATCCACTGGGTCGCGGCCGATCATGCCGTCGATGCGACCGTCGCGCTCTACGAGCGGTTGTTCCGGGCCGAGGTGCCGGGCGAGGCCACGGGCGACCCCTTCGACGACCTCGACCGCGACTCGCGTGAGGTGGTCCCCGGCTGCAAGGTCGAGGCAGCGCTCGCCGACACGCCGGCCGGCACCGTCGTGCAGTTCGAACGCATCGGGTACTTCGCCCACGACCCCCGCGAGCCCCTGCTCTTCCACCGAACGGTCGGCTTGCGCGACGAGTGGGCCAACATCCAGAAGCGAGGATGACATGGGTGTCATCGACGACCTCGACCTCACGCTCCGGCTCGACCGCGAGAGCTACGCACAGCGCCTCGTCGATGAGCAGCGACGACTGCTCCAACTGCGTCTGCACCTCGGCGGCGAGATGGGCCCGGGCATGGGGCCCGGCCTCCTGGTGCTGTTCGAGGGTCCCGACGCGGCGGGCAAGGGCGGCGCCATCAAGGCCATCGTCGGGCACCTCGACCCGCGCCACTACACGGTCGTCAACTACGCGGCCCCCACGCCGCGCGAGAAGCGCCACCACTTCCTCTGGCGCTTCTACCGAGAGCTGCCCGGCCACGGCGGGATGGCGGTGTTCGACCGGAGCTGGTACGGGCGGGTGCTCGTCGAGCGGGTCGAGGGCTACGCCACCGACGACGAGTGGCAGCGGGCTTACAAGTCCATCGTCGACTTCGAGGAGTCGCTCGCCATCGAGGGCATCATCGTCGTCAAGCTCTGGCTGCACATCAGCGACGACGAGCAGCTGCGCCGGTTCCAGGCCCGAGCCCACGACCCGCTGAAGCAGTGGAAGCTCACCGACGAGGACTGGCGCAATCGCGACAAGAACCGCCTCTACGATGCCGCAGCCGATGACATGTTCTCCCGCACCTCCCACGACCTGTCTCCCTGGGACGTGATCGCCGCCGAGCAGAAGCGGTACGCGCGTATCGCCGTGCTCGAGACGCTGAACCGTCGTATCGAGGACGGCATGCGCCGGTGGGGCATGGAAGTGCCGGCAGTGTCCGACCTCGACGTCTTCGACGACTGATCGGGGCTGGTTCGTGGCACAGGACCTTCCGCCCCTGGACGCGACCCGCGCGCAGCGTCACCATGGGGGTGTGAACGACATCCCGGTCTCACAGGTGGTGATCCACGGCCATGACGTCAGCTACCGGCGCGCCGGTGCGGGTCAGGTGGTGCTGCTCATCCACGGCCTGGCCGGCAGCTCGGTCACCTGGCGCGATGTCCAACCTGCGCTCGCCACGACGTTCGACGTGATCGCCCCGGACCTGCTCGGCCACGGCGAGTCGGCCAAGCCGATGGGTGACTACTCGCTCGGCGCGTTCGCCAGTGGCCTTCGCGACTTCCTGGCCGTGCTCGGCGTGCCGAGTGCCACCATCATCGGGCACTCGTTCGGCGGGGGCGTGGCGATGCAGTTGGCCTACCAGCACCCCGAGTTGTGCGACCGCCTGGTCCTGGTCGGTAGCGGTGGCCTCGGGCGCGAGGTCAGCTGGATCCTTCGCTCGGTGACGCTGCCCGGCGCCGAGCTCCTCATGCCGCTCGTCTTCCCCAAGCCGGTGGCCGACCTCGGCAGTGCGCTCGGCCGGCGGCTCTCGTCGGTGGGCGTGCATGCGCCGCGGCTGGCCGAGATGTGGCGCTCGTACGCCTCGCTGGCGGGCGCCCCGAATCGCAAGGCGTTCGTCCGCACGATCCGTACGGTCATCGAGCCCGGGGGCCAGGTGGTGAGTGCGCTCGACCGCCTCTACATGGCGGCCCACCTGCCCACGATGATCATCTGGGGTGAGCGCGACGAGATCATCCCGGTCTCGCATGCATACGTCGCGCACGATGCGATCCCCGGTAGCCGCCTGGTGGTGCTCGACGGTGTCGGCCACTTCCCGCACCTCGAGGCGCCGGCCGAGTTCCTCGACGTCCTGACCGACTTCCTCGTCAGCACCGACCCGGCGTCCGGCGGCTCACCGAACATGCACGACCTGCTGTCCCCGGGCTGAACCGCCGCCGACGGGCACGTGCCAGGCGATGTGTCAGGCGGGGGAGCCGAACTGGCGATCGCCCGCGTCGCCCAGGCCGGGGACGATGAACGCGCTGTCGTTCAGGCGCTCGTCGACCGCGGCGGTGTAGATGGCGAGGTCGAGGCCGGCGGCTTCGAGCACAGCGATGCCCTCGGGTGCCGCGAGGACGCAGACGACGATGATCGTGCCGGTGGCGCCGCGGTCGAGCAGCAACTGGCACGCGTGTGCCAATGAGCCGCCGGTGGCGAGCATCGGGTCGAGCACGATGCACTGGCGGCCGGCGATGGTCTCGGGCAGCTTGTTGACGTACTGCTTCGGCTGGAACGTCTCCTCGTCGCGGGCGACGCCGATGAAGCCGACGTCGGCGTTCGGCAGCAGCTCCTGCGCGGCGTGGAGGAAGCCGAGGCCGGCGCGCAGCACGGGGATCACGATCGGCTGCGACGTGAGGGCGCGGCCCTCCGTCTCGACCAGCGGCGTGGTGACCGTGACGACGTGCGTCTCGAGCGAGCGTGTCGCCTCGGCGAGCAGCAGCGAACCGATGCGCTCGAGCTCCTGTCGGAACAGCGCGTTGGGCGTGTTGACGTCGCGGACACGAACGAGTGAGTCGGCGATGAGCGGATGATCGACATGGTGGACGACGACAGGCATGCCCGACAGCTTGCCAGACCACCCCACCCCCACGAACTTTGGCACCGCAGTGGGGCTGTGGCCCCCTGCGGTGCCGAAGTTCGTGGGGGTTCAGGGGTTGCGGAGGAGGGCGTAGCGGGGCGTGATGATCGTGTTGATGATGTGCAGCCGCTCGGGGAACGGGGCGAACGCGCTCTTCATCGCGTTGATGGTGAGCCATTCGAAGTCGTCGAGGCCCCAGCCGAACGCCTCGTTGAGCTGAGCCATCTCGTGCGTCATCGACGTGGCGCTCATGAGCCGGTTGTCGGTGTTGAGCGTGACGCGGAAGCGCAGCCGTCGGAGTAGGCCGATGGGATGCTCGGCGATCGAGGCGCACACGCCGGTGCCGACGTTCGACGTGGGGCAGAGCTCGAGCGGGATGCGTCGGTCGCGCACGAATGCGGCGAGGCGGCCGAGCTGCTCGGCACCGTCGGGGCCGGTGATGTCGTCGACGATGCGCACGCCGTGGCCCAGGCGCTCGGCACCGCAGAACTGCACGGCCTCCCAGATGCTCGGCAGCCCGAACGCCTCGCCGGCGTGGATGGTCGTGTGGAAGTTCTCACGCTGGACGTACTGGAAGGCGTCGAGGTGGCGGGTGGGCGGATAGCCGGCCTCGGCCCCTGCGATGTCGAAGCCAACCACGCCGCGGTCGCGCCAGCGCACCGCCAGTTCGGCGATCTCGAGGCTGCGCGCCGCCGTGCGCATGGCCGAGCAGATGAGGTTGATGACGAGGTCGGTGCCGGCGGCGCCGCGGGCGAAGCCGTCGAGCATCGCCTCGGTGGCCTCGTCGAGCGTGAGCCCGGCCTCGGTGCAGAGCTCGGGTGCCATGCGCACCTCGGCGTACACGACGCCGTCGGCAGCCAGGTCCTGGGCGCACTCGAAGGCGACCCGCTCGATGGCGTCGCGGTGCTGCATGACGCCGACGGTGTGCGCGAACGTCTCGAGGTAGAGGACGAGGTCGTTGCGCTTGGCGCCGCGGTTGAACCACAGCGCAAGCTCGTCGACGTCGTGCGTCGGCAGGTTCTTGTAGCCGTACTCCTGGGCCAGCTCGATGACGGTCGACGGGCGCAGCCCGCCGTCGAGGTGGTCGTGCAGCAGCACCTTCGGTGCGGTGACGAGGACGTCGCGGTCGATGCGGCTCATGCCGCCACCGCCGTGCGCTGCAGGCTGCGCAGCGGCATCGACGCCGGCCGCTGCAGCCAGTTCCATGCCGGGTATTCGGCATCGCCGGAGATGCAGTGCAACGAATAGGCGTGGCGGCTGGTGGCCGAGCGGTTCACGTCGCTCCAGTGGGGGAGGAGGCCGTGCAGCACGACGAGCGTGCCGGCCTTCACCTCGAGCGGTACGAGCTCGGTGGGCGACGGCAGCGGAGCATCGTCACGCACGTCGAACACGGTGCCGTCGTGGTCGGTGGCACCTGCCCGCCGGAACACCGTGCGCAGACCGGTGCGGTGACCGCCCGGGGCTGCCCACAGGCACCCGTTCTGCAGGGTGGCGTCCTCGAGCGCGAACCAGAAGCCGGTGACGGTGACGGGTTCGGTGTATAGGAAGGTCGCGTCCTGGTGGCAGCCGACCTCGCCGCCGATGTGCGGCTGCTTGAAGATGTACATGCTCTGCAGCGCCAGGGCATCGGTGAGCCCGAGGTCGGTGGCCACACCGGCGAGCGCAGGCGTGTAGCTGAACGACTCGAACACGGGGTCGAGGTCGTGCATCGCGTGCCCGATCTTGTTGATGCTGAGCGCCTTGGCCTGGCGGAGCGCGCCGTGCTCGTCGAACGCCTCCTCCTCGAAGAAGCAGTGGATCCGGCTGCCGGAGCGCAGGAAGGCGGCATCGCTGACGCGTTCCTGCTGGTCGGTGGTGAACACACTGCGTTGCTCGTCCGGCTCGAACCGGTCGACGATCGCTTCGGCGGCGGCACGCAGTTCGCGGCACGCGTCGACGGTTGCGAAGCCGGGCAGGACGAGGAAACCGTCGCGCCCGTACTGCTCGACCTGGGTGGGGGTGAGGGAGTCGCCCATCGAGACAGCGTAGGGGGCGACCCGCGCTGCCCGTACCCTGACTGCATGGAGCTCACCGTCCTCGGTAACACCGTGCGCCACGCCATCGACCACGTCGAGGTCTTCCCGGCCCCGGCCCACGTCACCACTGTCCGGTTCACCACCGACGAGCTGCAGTCGATGTGCCCGGTCACGCAGCAGCCCGACATCAGCCACGTCGTCATCGAATACACGCCGGATCAGTGGTGCATCGAGAGCAAGAGCCTGAAGCTCTACCTCTGGGGCTTCCGTGACCGCGCCGTGTTCGCCGAGGTGCTCACCGCCGAGATCGCCGCCGAGGTCATGGCCACGGCGCAGCCCGCCGAGGTGACGGTCACGCTGACCCAGCGCCCCCGCGG
>JBEGOE010000190.1:0-2886 GCA_041182165.1 Actinomycetota bacterium | reverse complement strand
GCGCCCCCCCGACACCCGCACCGCACCGTGCTCACGGCTCTCACGGCTCGCCGATGGCGGCGCGCAGCCTGGCCAGGTACTCGGAGCGGGGCATGTCGATCGCCCCCATCGACGAGAGGTGCTCGGTGTTCCACTGCACGTCGAGCAGTTCGACGTCGATCGAGTGGAGTGCCTCGACCAGCGACACCAGCGCCACCTTCGAGGCGTCGCGTGCCGTCGAGAACATCGACTCCCCGGCGAAGAACCGCCCGATCAGCACGCCGTAGAGGCCGCCGACGAGTGCGCCGTCGAGGTAGGTCTCGACCGAGTGCACCCATCCCGTCCGGAACAGCTCGTCGTATGCGTCGACGAAGTCCGTCGTGATCCACCCGTGGGACCGGCGGGGATCGCCGCAGCGCTGCATCACCTCGCGGAAGCAGGTGTCGTGGCGGACCTCGTATCGGCGAGTGCTCTGGCGCAGCGAGCGGGTGACGCGCAGGCCGTCGAGGGGCAGCACTCCGCGCGGGTCGGGTGACCACCAGCCGACGGTGCGCTTGCGTAGCGGCATCGGGAACAGCCCCGAGCGGTATGCGTTGAGCAGCGTCCCCGGCGCGAGGTCGGCGCCCACGGCGCACAGCCCGTGGCGGTCGGCCGACTCGGGATCGGGCATGCGCCACGGCGAAGGTGGCGGCTCGATCGGTTCGGGCAGCGTTCGCCAGTCCACCGCGTCGCTCGACCGGTCCCTGTCGATCAGGTGCCGGCGAGCGCTGCGACGATGGGGGCGAGCGGCACGGTGCCGTCGTTCTGGCACACGATGTAGCTGATGCCCCACCGTTCGCGCATCATCTGCAGGTTCTCGGTGATCTGCTGCACCGAGCCGATCTGGAAGAACGGGGCGGTGGCGACGACCTCGCTCGGCAGGCCGAACGCGCCGGCGAGCTGGTCGATGATCGGGCCCGGGTCGTCGGTGACGACGGTGCGGAACAGCTGGAGCTGGAGCTCGATGTCGCCGAAGCGGTCACCGGCGGCTTCCTTCACCCAGGCGATCTTCTCGTCGACGACGTCGGCAGCGGCCGTGGCCATCGAGCGCGGGTTGATCGAGCGGGCGACGATCTGGGGGTTGATGCCGACGATGTCGGCGGTCTGCGCGGCGAGGGTGAGCAGCTTGCGACCGCCGCCACCGATGAGGATGGGGACGTTCGAGATCGGCTCGGGCTTCCCGTCCACCTCGGCGACCGTGTAGTGCTTGCCGTTGAACGAGAACGGTCCCGGGGCCCACAGGCCACGCATGATCTGCACCGCCTCACCGAGCCGCTCGATGCGGGTGGAGGCGTCGGCCTGCGGGATGCCCGAGATCGCGTAGTCGTCCTTCGACCAGCCTGCGCCGAGGCCGAGCATCATGCGCCCGTCGCTGAGGAGGTCGATGGTGGCGGCCTCCTTCGCGAAGAGGACGGGGTTGCGGAAGTCGATGCCCGCCACGTGCGGGCCGACGAGGATTCGCTCGGTGGCGGCGGCTGCCGCCATGACCGCCGGCACGGGGGCCAGCTGGTTGCCGAAGTGGTCGTCGATCTGGAAGCTCGCGTAGCCGAGGTCCTCGGCCTGACGCGCCAGGTCGGTCCACTCCTTGCCGGAGCTCGCGCGGGTTGCCTTGGCGCCGAAACGGAACGCGTGTGTCATCTCTCCATCAGAGCAGGTCGGCCCTGCGCTCGGCGAGCAGAGGTCAGTACGAGTAGAAGCCGCGCTTGGCCTTCCGGCCGAGGTGTCCGGCGGCGACCATGCGCCGCAGCGTCGGCACCGCCGCGTAGTTGGCGTCGCGGAACTCGGCGTACAGCGCGTCGAGGATGGCGAGCGAGGTGTCGAGGCCCACGAGGTCGAGCAGCGCGAACGGGCCCATCGGGAAGTTGCACCCGCCCTGCATCGCCGTGTCGATCGACTCCATGGTTGCTGTGCCCTGCTCCCACATCCGCACGGCGTTGTTGAGGTACGGGAAGAGCAGCGCGTTGACGATGAACCCGGCGCGGTCCTGCACCTCGACGGCGTCCTTGCCGCAGGCGGTGGCGAACGCGAGGGCCGCGGCGATCGTGTCGTCGGAGGCCGTGATCGGGCGGATCACCTCGACGAGCTTCATGGCGGGCGCCGGGTTGAAGAAGTGGATGCCGCACACCAGCTCGGGCCGACCGGTCACCATGGCCAGCTCGACCACCGGCAATGTCGAGGTGTTGGTGGCGAGGATCCCGCCGGGCTTCACGATCTGCTCGAGCTCGGCGAACAGCGCCTTCTTGACGGCCAGGTCCTCGACGACCGACTCGATGACCAGGTCGCAGTCGGCCATGTCGTCGAGGCGGTCGGTGGCGGTGATCCGGCCGAGGATGACGGACCGTTCGTCCTCGGTGGCTCGGCCGCGCTCGATCGCCTTCACGAGGCCCTTGTCGATCAAGGTGACCATCGCGTCGGCCGACGACTGCGAACGGGACCGCACGACGACGTCGTACCCGGCTCGTGCCGCCACCTCGGCGAGACCGGATCCCATGATTCCCGAACCGAGGATGCCCACACGCTTGATGTTCGTCATACGGGGACAATAGCTACCCGCGGGTAACTTAGGTCAAGCGCGGTGCATCGCCCCGGGTGCGGTGCCCGTAGCATCGATCGGGTGCAGGTTCCCGACGACGTCGCCGCCACGCTCTCGTTCTTCATGGAGCTCGACCGCCTGAAGTCGGTCGAGCGACGCAACCGGCTCGCCGACGGCTCGCGCTGCGAGAACACCGCCGAGCACTCGTGGCACCTCGGCATGGCGGCGCTCGTGTTCGCCGGCCAGGCCACCGAGCCGATCGACATCGGCCGGTGTGTGGCCATGGCGCTCACCCATGACATCGTCGAGATCGACGCCGGTGACACCTTCGCCTA
>JBEGOE010000189.1:0-4249 GCA_041182165.1 Actinomycetota bacterium | reverse complement strand
CGCTGCTCGATGCGATCACCTGCTGCACGGTGTGCCGGGCGTGGCCGCGCTCGTCGGCCGCCACGAGCTCGTCGCCGGCATCACGGCACGGCTCGACCAGCTCGATGCGCGGGCCGACGGGCACGAGCGCTGGATCGAGGCGTCGCCCGAGCTCGGTGCCGACGCGATCGAAGAGGCCAACGCCGAGCTGATTGCCATCCGCGATGCCGTCTGGGCCGTGCGCCACGACCGCATCCGCACCGCACGCATGGTCGACGAGCTGGCAGGGCGAGAGGCAGGGATCGCGGCGGTCGCCGGGTACCTCGCCGTCCAGCAGGCGCTCTCGGCGCTCGACCGGCTCGAGGTGCGCGGCCGCGACTCGGCAGGGCTCCACCTGTACGTGTGGGGCCATGGGCTCACCCTGGCCGACCCGGCAGTGGCTGCCGCGCTCGCCGAGCGCGGCACCGACCCCCACTACCAGAGCGGGTCGGTTCGCATGGAGGCCGGGTGCCTGAGCTTCGTCTACAAGGCGGCCGCCGAGATCGGTGATCTCGGTGACAACACGCGTGCGCTTCGCACGGCCCTCGCCGCTGACTCGTTGCTGCGGTTGGCGTTGTCGTCGCCCGGGTCGCGGCTGGCCGTCCTCGGCCACACGCGGTGGGCGAGCGTCGGCATCATCAGCGAGCCGAACTGCCACCCGATCAACAACGAGGAGCTCGACGAGCCGGGTGGTGCGCGTCCGGCCTACGTCGTCGCCGCGCTGAACGGTGACGTCGACAACCACGCCGACATCAAGGTCCAGCACCGCCTCCGCATCCCCGGTTCGATCACCACCGACGCCAAGGTCATCCCGGCCACGATGTCGCGCTACGCCGCCGAGACGGGTGGCAACCTCGACGAGGCGTTCCGCCGCACGGTCGCCGGCTTCGAGGGCAGCGTCGCCATCGGCGCAGCGGCAGCCGACGCTCCCGGCCTCGTCTACCTCGCGCTGCGTGGCAGCGGGCAGGGGCTGTACATCGGTCTCGCCGACGACTGCTTCATCGTCGCGAGCGAGCCCTACGGCGTGGTCGAGGAGACGGCGCGGTACGTGCGCGTCGACGGCGAGACCCCGACCGCCTCGGGCAGCCGCGGGCAGGTCGTCGTGCTCGATGCCGACCATGCCGGTCAACTCGAGGGCGTCCGACGCCTCGCCTACGACGGCTCGCCGATCCCGCTCGACGAGAGCGAGGTGGCGGTCGCGCAGGTCACCACGCGCGACATCGACCGCGGCGACCACCCGCACTTCCTCCTCAAGGAGATCAACGAGGCACCCGGCAGCTTCCGCAAGACGCTGCGCGGCAAGATCGCCGAGACCGACGGTCAGCTGCGCGCCGTCGTCGGCGACCGTGCGCTGCCCCCGGCGATCGCCGCCCGGCTCGCCGACGGCTCGATCACCAAGGTGCGGGTCATCGGTCAGGGCACTGCGGCAGTGGCAGGACGCAGCATGGCGGCGGTGCTCGACGGGCTGTGCGACGGTCACCTCGACATCGACCCGATCACCGCTACCGAGCTCAGTGGCTTCGGCCTGCGGCTCGACATGAGCGACACGCTGATCGTCGCCGTCAGCCAGAGCGGCACGACCACCGACACGAACCGCACGGTCGACCTCGCCCGCGGTCGCGGCGCCTCGGTGCTGGCCATCGTGAACCGTCGCAACAGCGATCTCACCGACAAGGCCGATGGCGTGATGTACACGAGCGACGGACGCGACGTCGAGATGAGTGTCGCGTCCACCAAGGCCTTCTACGCACAGGTGGCGGCCGGCGTGCTGCTCGCCTGCGCGATCAACGAGGCGGCCGGCCTCGGCACGGCTCGCCGTCGTCACGAGTTGCTGTCGTCGTTGCGCGAGCTGCCCGACTCGATGTCGGCCGTGATCGCCCGGCGCGACGAGATCGCCGATGCGGCCCGCCGCTTCGCACCGTCGAAGCGGTACTGGGCGATCGTCGGCAACGGCCCGAACGTGGTGGCCGCAGAAGAGGTCCGGATCAAGCTCAGCGAGCTCTGCTACAAGTCGATCGCGTGTGACGTCACCGAGGACAAGAAGCACATCGACCTCTCGAGCGAGCCGCTCATCCTCGTGTGCGCGGCCGGTCTCGTCGGTGGTACCGCCGACGACGTCGCCAAGGAGGTCGCCATCTACAAGGCGCACAAGGCGACCCCGATCGTGATCGCCACCGAGGCCGACGAGCGCTTCGCCGCTGCATCGGCGGTCCTGTCGGTACCGGCCGTCGATCCGGTGCTCGCCTTCGTGCTGTCGGCCATGGTGGGCCACCTCTTCGGCTACGAGGCGGCACTCGCCATCGACGCGTCGGCTCGCCCGCTGCGCGAAGCGCGCGAGGCCATCGAGCACGCGTTGTCCGAGGGTGGCACCGGCGAGGACATCCTGCGCCGGGTGCAAGAGGGCGTCCGCCCGCTGGGGGAGCGCTTCCTCGACCCGCTGCGCACGGGAGGCTACGACGGCCACCTCGAGGCGTCGACCGCCGTGCGGCTCGCAACGCTGCTCCGTGACGTGGCCGCCGAGAACCCGGTCGAGGCCTATCAGCACGCCACGGGCACGGTCGCCACGCCGGGCGTGCTCGTCGACGACGTCACCGCCGCGCTCACCCGTGCCATCGAAGAGCTCACGCGCCCCGTCGACGCGATCAAGCACCAGGCGAAGACCGTCACCGTGGGCATCAGTCGCAACGACGAGGGCGTCCTCGACCGGGCGCTCGTGCAGGCGGCGCTCACCGCCGGCGCCGGCCGCGACCGGCTCACCTACCGCACGCTCAAGGTGCTCGCCGATCTCGACCCGGCGGTCGAATCGGTCGTCGGGTTCACCCGCTACCGCATCGACGGTGACCGCACCCAGGCCGCGACGATCTCGATCGTCGACCGTGGCGGGTTGTCGCGCGACGTCCCCAGCCGCGTCGAGCGGAACGCGCAGCTCCTCGGCACCAAGCGGCGCGTGGCGAGCGATCGCGAGGTGCTGGTGGCCCGTGGGCGCAGCGACGGCCGCACCGTCATCTTCATCCCCGAGGTGAAGGGCGGCACCTGCACCGGCATCACGCTGCTCCACGTGCGCTTCCACGACTTCCTGCCTGCCGCCGTCATGCGAGGCGTGCTGCAGGGCTACGACCACCGCTACGACCGCCTGGTCGACTGGGTCTCCGAGACCGAGGGAACCTTCCGTGACGACCGGCTTGCCGACCTCCCCGTCGCCGACCTCCTGATCCTGCCGATCTCCGAGACCGCCGATCATTGGCGCTCGTGAACGTCGTCGGCATCGGCGTCGACGCCGTCGAGATCGACCGGTTCCGCCAATCGCTCGAACGGACGCCCGGGATGCGCACCCGGTTGTTCACCGATGCCGAGCTCGCCTACGTCGCTCCGAAGTCCGATCCGGCACCGTCGCTCGCGGCGCGCTTCGCTGCCCGCGAGGCGACCATGAAGGCACTCGGCGTGGGTCTCGGCGCGTTCGGGTTCCACGACGTGTGGGTGACGCGCGCCGAGTCAGGCGAGCCGTCGCTCGTGGTCGAGGGACGAGCATCCGAGCTCGCCGCTGCGGCGGGAGTGGTGAGGTGGCACCTGTCGATCACGCACACCGACACGGTCGCGATCGCATACGTCGTGGCCACCGGCCGCCCTCTCTAGGCTGACGCCGTGCAGCCGATCGTGACGCCCGACGAGATGCGTGCGATCGACGCCTCGGCGACCGTCCCGGTGGAGGTCCTGATCGACCGTGCCGGCCGGGCGGTCGAGCGAGTGGCCGTGCAGATGATGGGCGGCACCTACGGCCGTGTGGTCCATGTCATCGCCGGGCAGGGCAACAACGGCAACGACGGGCGCGTGGCCGCCCGTCGGCTGGCAGCTCGTGGCGTGCAGGTGCGGGTGCACCCAGTGTCCGAGTGCCCGCCGGTGCTGCCGCCCGCCGACCTCGTCATCGACGCGGGCTTCGGCACAGGCTTCCGCGGCACCTGGCGCTCGCCCGATGTGGGTGGCACTCGGGTGTTGGCGGTCGACATCCCGAGCGGGGTCGATGCGCTCACCGGCGAGGTCGCCGGCCGGGTGCTCCACGCCGAGCGGACGGTCACCTTCGCTGCGCTGAAGCCCGGCATCCTGCTGGGTGCAGGCGCCGTCGCAGCGGGCCACGTCGAGGTCGCCGACATCGGGCTCGAGGTGGGTCCTCGTTCGATGGGGCTGCTCGAAGCGTCCGACGTGTCGCAGTGGTTGCCGGCACGCGAACCGAATG
>JBEGOE010000188.1:0-6443 GCA_041182165.1 Actinomycetota bacterium | reverse complement strand
CCCCAGGCCGTGGAGGACGAGGCCGGCCGGCACCGTGTCGGCGGCGGGCCGGGTCATCGCCACGAGGCAGCTTCCGCCATGCCGGTCCACCTCTCGAGCGATCCAGGCCGGCACCGATGCCAGGGGCATCGGCGACAATGTCACGACATCCCCCCTCAGCCGCAGCGCGCACCCTCCGGCCGAGACGTCCGAGAGCAGCGCCTCGATGACGTGCGGTCGCTCGGAGGGGGGTACGGGCTCCAGATCGACCTCGCGTGGTTCGACTTCGGCTCCGCCTGCGCGGTCGCGCTGAGGAAGCACCTCGACCGTGAGCTGCGGAACGTCGACAGCCCGGGCGACGGCCATCGCGAGTGACTCGACGTCATCAGTCCGGGACAGCCTGACGGCATCGAGATCGAGATCTACATCGACATCGACATCGACATCGACATCGACCATGACCGACACGATGTCGGCGGCACCCAACAGGCACAGTCGATCGAACAGCCACGACATGCTCAGACCCCGAGTGCCGAGGTCGCTGCCCGAGTGCGTGCTTCGACGAAATCGATCGCCTGCCGGACGGTGAGCACGACCGGCGAGCGCCGATCGATGTCGGCAAGCACGAGCTGCATCCGCACCTGCGGGTCGAGCGAGACCACGACCGTCTCGGTCCACAGGGGCCGTTCAGCAAGCGCCGCCGCCACGATCGACAGGCAGGGCTCGGCGATTCGCTCGACAGCAGCGAGATCGACCACCAGATGATGCTCGTCCCCGACGAAATCGATCGCGTCGGCCATCGCCACAGCATCATCCACGTGATCGAGGGTCCCAGCCAGTGCAATCACCGCAACGTCCGAGCACGGCACCAACGTCATCGTCACCATACGAGCATGATGCGATCCGATTGTCACGGTTCCGTGTCGGCCGTGCGCCGGATCAGACGCAGTGTCAGGGCATCGTGAGAAGCAAGTAGTCGTCGCGGACCACGGCTCCGGGGGCCGTCTCCCCGGTCGGGAGCGGCACCGTGACCGCTTCGTCGTCCACCACGAACGACACGCGACCGACCCCACGGAGATCCGTGAGCGTGAGGACGAGTTGGCCGACGGCGAGCACTTGGTCGGCAACGGGGATGTCGCCGAATCCGGACGAGAGTTCGACCGTCGCGCCACCCCGAGAGGTTTCCACGCTGACGACCACCGCTGCGTCGGGGATCGCGGACCTCAAACCATCGCTCTGCTCGTCTTCGGTCGGACCAGCGAGCAACTCGGCAATGGCCACCGATGCGGTGACGGGTGACGGGATGACATGACGCGCGCTCATGAGGCGGCCATCGCGGGAGAACCACAGGTCGACGGGCTCGCGGTCGACGGTGGCCTGGTCGTTCACCGGTTCGCTGCTGCGGAGGCCGACGGGTACTTCTCGCTCGGGGATCGACTCGGCGGCCTGCTGGCGAGGCACTCCGCAGCCGACAAGGACGCAGGCGACCCCGGCGACGAGCGCGCCCGCAACGCACCGACGATGCCCACCGTTCATGAGACCCCCGGGATCGTCACGACGAAGTGCGCGCCACCGCCAGGGGCGTCGGTCACGAAGACCGTTCCTCCGTGCAGTTTCAAGTGCTCGTCGACCAGCGACAGCCCCAGGCCGGTTCCCTTCGGAAGACCGATCGGTTGAGCGGCCGCGCCACGGTGAAACCGACCGAAGATCGCGATGCGATCCTCGACCGGCACGCCGGGCCCTGCATCACAGACCGTCATGACCAGTGCACCGTCTCGATGTTCGAGCGTGACAGCAGTGGCCCCCCCACCGTACCGATCGGCGTTCTCGACGAGGTTCGCGACCACCCGCTCGAATCGAGTTGCGTCGAGCGGATGGGTGCGCTGGTCGCCGAGGCGATCATCCACGATCGCTGGATCGACGTTCTGGGCACGGAGCGTCGCCGACACCAACGCCGCGACGTCCACCTCGTCGAGCGTCAGCGCGACTGCGCCGGCGTCGAGGCGCGAGATCTCGAGCAGCTCGAGCGTCAACCGACGCAGGTGGTCGACCTGCTCCTCGAGGACGTCGATCGCGAACTGCGCTCGGCCGCTGAGGTTGGCACGCTGTGCAAGGTTCACAGCCGACCCCATCGACGTGAGCGGCGTCCGGAGCTCGTGGCTGACGTCAGCGGTGAAACGCAGCTCACGTTCGATCCGCTGCTGCAACGAGTCCGCCATCTCGTTGAAGCTCTCGGCAACGGGCTGCAGATCCGGATCGCGGTCGACGTGGAGGCGGCGGTGGAGGTCCCCGGCGCTCATGGCCTGGGCCGCGTCGGCCCCGTCCGACAGCGGCCGCAGCACCTTTCGCGATGCCACCCACCCTGCACTCGCCCCGAGCACGGTCGTGATCGTCGCGCCAACGGCCAGCACGGTCGCCAGCGTCTCGAGTGTGCGGACGTAATCGCTCAGCGGCGCGAACTCGAAGTACACCGCGTCGACCCCCGCGAGCGGCACCCCGATGACGATGTAGGGCGTGCCGGCGATCTCGACACGCTGACGTGCCGGGGTCGTGAGCGCCGATTCGGCAACGCTCGCCGGGACCGATGACGCCCCGAGCTCGAGCACGGCGGTGTACCAGGTGCCGGCCACCCGCAGGACCGCCTTGGCGTTCGACACCCCACCGAGCGACGCGACGATCGCCTCGGGCTGCGTGTCGCTCGCTGCTACCAATCCCTGCGTCACCAGTGCATTGATCATCGCCTGACGAGTGGCCAGGGTCTCTCGTTGATCGAGGAGGTACCATCGCGCGAGCTGGTAGGTGAACACGCTGAGGACGACGGAAAGCACCAGGGCGAGGACGGCGAAGGCCGTCGCCGAGCGGGCTCTGATGCCATGTGGCGCCACCCTCATACGTCTCCAGCACCCGCCCGGTAGCCGAGTCCTCTCACCGTCTGGATGACCGACGCGGGGGCATCCGGGTCGTCGACCTTCGACCGCAGGCGCGCGACGTGCGTGTCGACCAACCGACCGTCGCCCCCGTAGGGGTAACCCCACACGTGCGCCAGCAGTTGCTCGCGCGACCACACGCGGTTCGGGTTCTCTGTCAGATGGCACAGGAGCTGGAACTCTGTCTTGGTGAGTGAGACCTCTGCACCCCGCTTCAGGACACGACCCTCGTCGACGCGAATCTCGATGGGGCCGACCGTCATGACACGACCTGACCGGCTCGCCGTTCGTCGGTGGCGCCGAAGCTGTGCCCGGACACGAGCCACCAGTTCACGGTCGTCGAACGGTTTGGTGACATAGTCGTCGGCTCCGAGCTCGAGCCCTGCGACGATGTCATGGCTGTCGTTCTGCGCGGTGACCATGATGATCGGGACGTCGCTGATGCGACGGATCGAGCGGCAGACGTCGAAGCCGTTCATACCCGGGAGGCGCACGTCGAGCAGCACGACGGCGATCTCATCGGGATCGAATCGCTCGACCGCCTCCGTCCCGGTCGCCGCTTCGAGCACCTCGAGCCCCTCGTCTTCGAGGAGCAGACGGACGAGGGACCGCACCGTGTGATCGTCTTCGACCACGAGCACCTTGTCGACCATGTCGAGGAACCTACCCGACGAGTCGGTGTCGAAGGACCGCACCCGCCTGCGGATCGACGCTCAGGCGACGGTCGCCATCGTGGTGACGATGCGTTCGAGCATCGGCGCCGAGGTCGCCATGTTCAGCCGCACGTGGCCGGCTCCACCGCGGCCGAAGTCGAGGCCGGGGCTCAGCTGCACGCCACGCGACCGGAACAGCTCGAACGGCTCGTCGGCATCGAGGCCCATCGCCGAGCAGTCGAGCCAGGCGAGATAGGTCGCGTCCGGCATCGAGTACCGCACCAGCGGCAGGTGCTCGGCGAGCAACTCGCCGAGCAGGTGGCGGTTGCGGTCGAGGTGCACCATGACGGCCTCGAGCCAGGCGTCGCCACGGGTCCAGGCCGTCTCGGTGCCGGTGGCCGCCAGGAGGTTCACCTGGCCGAGCAGGTGGTCGGGCAGCGTGTCGATCCGGTCGCGCACCACGGGCGCACCCAGGTGCGCCACGGCATGGCGCATGCCGGCGAGGTTGAACGCCTTCGACGCCGAGTGCACCGTGACGGTGCGGGCCGCGGCCGCGGGCGAGATCGACGCGACGGGGATGTGCCTCTGACCGAAGGTGAGGTCGGCGTGGATCTCGTCGCTGATGATGACGAGGTCGTGCCGCTCGGCGATGGCCACGAGCTGCTCGAGCTCGGGCCGCGTGAAACGGTGACCGGTGGGGTTGTGCGGGTGGCAGAGCAGCAGCGCCCGCGCCCGGTCGCGACGGAGTCGCTCGTCGAGCGCATCGTGGTCGAAGCCGCCGTTGGTCCACGGGACGTCGATCTGGCGACGGTGCATGTCGCGCAGCGAGTGCCACAGCGGCGGGTACGACGGCGTGTGCAGCACGACCGCGTCGCCCGGCTCGGTGGCCAGCATGAGCGCGAGCTGCACGGCCTGGACCACGTCGCAGAAGTCGCGGACCTCGTCGACCGGCACCTCCCAGCCGTACCGACGCTCAGCTCGCTCGACGAACAGCGGAACCGCCTGCGACCGCGGGCTCGGCCAGCCCCAGTCGGGGTAGCCGAGGTCGTCGGCGTCGAGCTTCGCCCGCACCGCAGCGGTGATGACCGCCGCCGGCGGGAAGTCCATGTCGGCGACCCAGGCGTTGAGCATGCCCGCGTGGCGGTGCCACTTCGCCCCGGACCTGGCCTGCAGCCAGCCGAGGGCGACCTCATCGAACCCGAACGGGTCGGTCACGGGCCTCACTGGGGAACTGCGCCGGTCAAGAGCCGACGAACTCGGCGATGCGGCGGATGCCCTCTTCCATGTCGGCATCGGCCATCGCGAACGAGAAGCGGGCGTACCCGGGCGTGCCGAAGGCCTCGCCCGGCACGAACGCCACCTTGGCCTCGTCGAGGATGACGTCGGCCAGCTCGAGCGTGGTGGCCGACACGGTGCCCTTCGGACCGAGCGGGCGGCCGAGCAGGCCCGACACGTTCGGGTAACAGTAGAAGGCACCCTGCGGCTCGATGGCCACCACACCCGGGATCGCGTTCAGCATTCGGTGCATCGTGACCGCACGGCGAGCGAAAGCCTCGCGCATCATCGACACGGCGCTGAGGTCGCCCTGCACGGCCTCGAGCGCGGCCATCTGGGCGACGTTGGTGACGTTCGACGTGGAGTGCGACTGGAAGTTGATCGCAGCCTTCATGACGTCGCTCGGCCCGATCATCCAGCCGACGCGCCACCCCGTCATGGCGTAGGTCTTGGCAACGCCGTTCACGATGATGCACTGGTTCGCGAGCTCGGGCACGACGGTGGGCATGCTGACGAAGCGGTTGTCGCCGTAGACGAGGTGCTCGTAGATCTCGTCGGTGAGCACCCACACGCCCTTGTCGACCGCCCAGCGGCCGATCGCCTCGACCTCGTCCGGCGAGTAGATGGCGCCGCTCGGGTTGTCGGGGCTGACGAACAGGAGCACCTTGGTGCGTGGCGTCAGCGCGGCGTCGAGCTGCTCGACCGTGACCTTGAAGCCGTTGGTCTCGTCGGTCTGCACCACCACTGGCACACCGCCGGCGAGGACGATCGCCTCGGGGTAGGTGGTCCAGTACGGGGCCGGGCAGATGACCTCGTCGCCCGGGTCGCACAGTGCGGCGAAGGCGGTGAACACCGCGTGCTTGCCGCCGTTGGTGACGAGCACCTGCGAGGCCTGGCACTCGAAGCCACTGTCGCGCTTGGTCTTGACCGCGATCGCCTCGCGCAGCTCGGGCAGGCCGGCGGCAGGCGTGTACTTGTGGTTCTTGGGGTCGCGGCAGGCGCGCACGGCCGCCTCGACGATGTTCTCGGGGGTCGGGAAGTCCGGCTCGCCGGCACCGAAGCCGATGACGCTCTCGCCCTTCGCCTTCAGGGCCTTCGCCTTGGCGTCGACGGCAAGGGTGGCTGATTCGGCGATGGCGGCGAGGCGTGCGGACGTTCGGTTCACGGGATGCGATCCTACGGCCCCGCCGGGTCCCGGAAGGGTGCCATTCGGGGTGACCCGCGCCAGACTTGAGACGTGATCGACCCCGCAGCCATCGAGATCCCGACCCGCCTCCTGCCCGCCGACGGCAGGTTCGGGTGCGGCCCCTCGAAGGTGCGCCCCGAGCAGGCACTGGCGCTGGCCAAGGCCAACCAGAACCTGCTCGGCACCTCGCACCGCCAGGCGCCGGTGAAGAACCTGGTCGGCTCGGTCCGATCGGGGCTCACCGAGCTCTTCGGCCTGCCGGACGGCTGGGAGATCCTGCTCGGCAACGGCGGCTCGACGCTGTTCTGGGACGCCGCCACGTTCGGCCTCATCGACGAGCGCAGCGCACACGCCGTGTTCGGCGAGTTCTCGTCGAAGTTCGCCGAGGCGGCCGGTGCGGCGCCGCATCTCGGCGAGCCGACG
>JBEGOE010000187.1:0-3521 GCA_041182165.1 Actinomycetota bacterium | reverse complement strand
GCCAACGGGATCTCGCTCGAGTACGGGTTCTGGCTCGGCGACGCGTTCGCCTCGGGAGGCAGCGCGGGGTACGACCACAAGGCCATGGGCATCACGGCCCGCGGGGCATGGGAGAGCGTGCGCCGGCACGCGCAGGTGATCGGCAAGAACGCCGACAGCGACCCGCTGACGGTGGTGGGCATCGGCGACATGTCGGGTGACGTGTTCGGCAACGGGATGCTGCGGTCGCCGCACCTCCGGATCGTGGCCGCCTTCGACCACCGGCACATCTTCCTCGACCCCGACCCCGATCCCGCCGAGTCGTACTCCGAGCGCCTGCGGCTGTTCGGGCTGCCGCGCAGCAGTTGGGCCGACTACGACCCCATGCTCATCTCCGAGGGCGGTGCGGTGGTGTCGCGCACGGCCAAGAGCGTCGAGCTGTCGCCGCAGGTGCGCAAGGTCCTCGACATCGACAAGGCGACGGTCACCCCGAACGAGCTGCTGTCGGCCGTCCTGCGTGCGCCGGTGGACGTGCTGTGGAACGGGGGTATCGGCACCTACGTCAAGGCCGGCACCGAGTCGAACGCCGATGTCGGTGATCGGGCCAACGACGCGATCCGGGTGAACGGTGGCGAGCTGCGCTGCCGAATGGTGGGCGAGGGCGGCAACCTCGGGATGACCCAGCGGGGCCGCATCGAGTATGCGCTCGCGGGTGGGCTCGTGAACACCGACGCGATCGACAACTCGGCCGGCGTCGACTGCAGCGACCACGAGGTCAACATCAAGATCCTGCTCAACGACGTGATGTCGGTGCCCGCCGAGGGCACGGCGATGACACTCGACGAGCGCGACACGCTCCTCGTGTCGATGACCGATGAGGTGGCCGAGCAGGTGCTCGACGACAACCGTGCGCAGACCCTGGTGCTCGCCATCGCCCGCCGTCAGGCGCTGCCGATGGTGAACGTTCACGCCCGTTACCTGAACCTGCTCGAGGCCGAGGGGTGGATCGACCGGTCGCTCGAGTTCCTGCCGTCCGACAAGCAGATCGCCGAGCGCCAGGCCACCGGCACGGGCCTGACGACGCCCGAGTTCTCGGTGCTCCTCGCCTACACGAAGACCACGAACATCGAACTGCTCGAACGGTCGAACCTGCCCGACGACCCGTACCTCGGACCCGAGCTGGTGCGGTACTTCCCCGCACCGCTGCGCGAGCGGTTCCCGCTGCAGATCGCCCGGCACCGGTTGCGGCGCGAGATCGTCGCGACACAGCTCGGCAACCAGATGGTGAACATCTCGGGCATCTCGTTCGACCACCGGGTCACCGAGGACTCGGGTGTGGGCGTGGTCGAGATCAGCAGGGCGTGGGTGGCGGCACGCGACATCGTGGGTGCCGTCGAGCTGTGGCAGGAGATCGAGGCGCTCGGCGCCGACGTGCGCATCGACGTGCAGATCGACCTGTTCCTCGACGCCCGCCGGATGATCGAGCAGGCGGTGCTCTGGTTGCTGCGCCACCGCCGCCCGCCCATCGACATCGCCGCCGTGGTGGCCGAGCTGCGTTCCCCGGTGCAGCGGCTGGCCTCGGGCACCGACGACGTGCTCAGCGGCCGGATGCGCGATCTCTCGTTCGCCCGCGAGGCTGCTCGCCTCACGGCGGGCGTGCCCGAGCGTCTTGCCCAGCAGTCGTCACAGTGGCCGGTGGTGCACACCTTCTTCGACGTCATCGAGGTCGCCACCCGCAGCTCGGTCGACCCGGCCGACGCGGCCCGCACGTACTGGCAGCTGTTCGATGCCGTCGATGTCGGCTGGTTGTGGGATGCCATCGGCGCGCTGCCGCGCAGCGATCGCTGGCAGACGCAGGCTCGCTCGGCGCTGCGGGACGATCTGCTGGCGGTGCTCGCCGACCTCACCGACGACGCGCTGTGCATCGGATCCGTCGACGGCTGGCGGTCGGCGAACGAAGGCGTCATCGCCCGCACGGCCACGATGTTCACCGAACTCCGCCGCGTCGACGCGCACGACATCACCACGCTCACGGTGGCCTTGCGGCAGCTCCGCAACCTCGCGCTTGCCACCCAACGACAGGAGTGACCGCTAGCGTTCGCTCGGTCATGGACGCCCCTCGCTTTCGCATCGCGCCCTCTCCCACGGGCTTCTTCCACGTCGGTGGCGCCCGCACGGCGCTCTACAACTGGGCGCTCGCCAAGCGCCTCGGCGGCACCTTCGTGTTGCGCATCGAGGACACCGACGCCGATCGCAACCGGCCCGAGTGGAACCAGGGCATCATCGACGCGCTGGCCTGGATCGGCATTCATGCCGACGATCCGACCTTCGAGGGGCCGTACTTCCAGAGTCGGTTCGCCGACGAGCACGTGGCAGCAGCGCAGCGCCTGTACGCCGCCGGCAACGCGTACTACTGCGACCTCACCGGCGAGCAGATCCAGGAGCGCGCCAAGGCCGAGGGCGTCCAGGGCTACGCCGGCTGGTCGCGTGACCTCGGCCTCGACCCCGCCCCCGGCCGCGTGCTGCGGTTCCGGGTGCCCGCGGGCCAGACCGTCGTCAACGACGCGGTACGCGGCGACGTCGTGTTCGACAACGCCACCATCGAGGACTTCGTCCTGCTCCGCGGCAACGGGTCGCCGATGTTCCTGCTCGCCAACGTCGTCGACGACATCACGATGCGCATCACCGACGTCATCCGCGCCGAGGAGCACCTGCCGAACACGCCCAAGCAGCAGATGCTCTGGGATGCGCTCGGCGTCACGCCGCCACGATGGGGGCACGTGCCGCTGCTGGTGAACGAGCAGCGCAAGAAGATCTCGAAGCGCCGCGACAAGGTGGCCCTCGAGAGCTACCGCGACGAGGGCTACCTCGCCGCCGCGATGGTGAACTACCTCATGACGCTCGGCTGGTCGCCCGGAGACGTCGAGATCGTGCCGTGGGCGTCGGTCGAGGAGAGTTTCCGCCTCGAGGACGTCTCGCACTCGCCGGCCTTCTTCGATCTCAAGAAGCTCGCTGCGTTCAACGGCGAGTACATCCGCCAGCTCTCCGTCGACCAGTTCGTCGCGGCCTGCGAGCCGTGGCTCGCACAGTGGCGCGCGACGCATCCCGAGGCCGTGTGGGACCAAGCGGTGTTCGTCGCCATCGCGCCGCACGTGCAACTCCGCGCCGTCACGCTGTCCGAGGCGCCGGGTGTCGTCGACTTCCTGTTCCTGCCCGAGCCCGACCTCGACGAGGCCAGCCTGTCGAAGGCGTTGTCGACCGAGGGTGCGGCCGACGTGGTCGCCCAGAGCATCGAGGCCTTCGCCACGTGCGAGTGGACCACCGATGCCATCAAGGCCGCGTTCGAGGTGGTCGCCGAGCGCAATGGCCTGAAGCTGGGCAAGGCGCAGGCGCCGGTCCGCGTGGCCGTCACCGGGCGAACGGTCGGCCCGCCGCTGTTCGAGTCGCTCGAGCTGCTCGGCCGTGATCGCACCATCGAGCGCCTTCGTGCGCTGCCGGCCGGTGTGCAGGTGCGATGACCGATCCGTGGGCGGTCACACGCC
>JBEGOE010000186.1:0-18712 GCA_041182165.1 Actinomycetota bacterium | reverse complement strand
CCACGACCCCCTGCCCCACGACCCCCGCCGCGACGACCTGTGGGAGACGCATGCCGATTGGTGGATCGACGGGTTCACGGCCGGCGCCGACCCCGAGTACGAAGAGCAGATCCTCCCGCTCGCAGCGGAGGAGCTCGCCGGCGCCGCCCGTGTGCTCGACGTCGGCTGTGGCGACGGCCAGGTGAGCCGGCTCGCCACGAAGCTCGGCGCGTCGCTGGTGGTCGGCGTCGACCCCACGTGGAACCAGGTGCGCGTCGCCGCCGAGCGCGGTGGCGGTCTGTTCGCGAAGGCGGGTGCCGGCACCCTGCCGTTCGCCGACCGCTCGTTCGACGCCGTCGTCGCGTGCCTCGTGTTCGAGCACATCCGCGACGTCGATGCCGCGATCGCCGAGGTGGCGCGGGTGCTTGCGCCCGGCGGTCGGTTCTGCTTCTTCCTGAACCACCCGTTGCTCCAGACGCCGAACAGCGGCTGGATCGACGACCAGTTCCTCGACCCGCCCGAGCAGTATTGGCGCATCGGCCCCTACCTCGTCGAGGACGAGACGATCGAGGAGGTCGAGAAGGACGTGTTCATCCCGTTCATCCACCGGCCCCTCAGCCGCTACGTCAACGCCCTGACGCTGAACGGGCTCCTCCTCGAGCGCATGGTCGAGCCCGCCCCGCCGCCCGGGTTCCTCGCGAAGGCCGAGGAGTACGCCGCGGCATCCACCATCCCGCGGTTGCTCTACCTGCGCACGCGGAAGATGCCGCGCGTACCATCGTCGGTGTGAGCACCGACGAGGTCGATCCGGGTCCGGATGACGACACCGCGCCCGCTCGCGGCACCGAGGTCCTGATCATCACCGGCCTCTCCGGTGCCGGGCGTTCGCAGGCCGCGGACGACCTCGAGGACCTCGGCTGGTTCGTCGTGGACAACCTGCCGATCGACCTGCTCGACAAGATCGTCGAGCTCGGCGCCGGCCCGAACCCGTTCTCGAAGCTCGGCCTCGTGGTCGGCCCGACCGCTCATCCGGAGGACGTGGTCGCAGCCATCCGCCGCATCCGCCGCCACCACAGCGTGCGGGTGCTGTTCCTCGACTCGGCCACACCCGAGCTGGTGAAGCGCTACGGCAGCAGCCGGCGCAAGCATCCACTCGACGACGGCAGGTCGGGTGTGGCCGAGACGATCGAGCGCGAACGAGAGCTGCTCGAGCCGGTGAAGGCCGAGGCCGACATGGTGGTCGACACCACCGGGCTCAACGTGCACCAGTTGAAGGCGCTCATCCACGACACGTTCGGCGACGACAGCGAGCGCGGCACCATGCAGATCGCGGTCACGTCGTTCGGCTACAAGCACGGGCTACCCCTCGACGTCGACCTCGTGATGGACGTGCGGTTCCTCCCCAATCCGCACTGGATCGAGCACCTCCGGCCGCTCACCGGGCTCGACGACCCGGTACGCGACTACGTGCTGACGCAGCCTGCGACGGGGGAGTTCCTGCAGCGGTTCGAGCACCTCCTCGAGCTGTTGCTGCCTGCCTACGAGGCCGAGGGCAAGAGCTACCTGTCGCTCGCCATCGGGTGCACCGGCGGACGTCACCGGTCGGTGGCGCTCGCCGAGGAGATCGCGGGCTGGTTGCGGGCCCATGGGCACCGCCCGCGCGTCACCCATCGCGACGTTCTCCACTGATTGGGTAATGTCGCCCCGATCGCTCGACGATCTCCCCCAGGTGACAGTGAAAGGACATGCCGTCATGACGGTTCGCGTAGGCATCAACGGTTTCGGCCGGATCGGGCGGAACTTCTTCCGCGCAGCGAAGCAGCGGGGCGTCGACATCGACATCGTCGCGGTGAACGACCTCGGGTCGCTCGACACCATGGTGCACCTCCTGAAGTACGACTCGGTGCTCGGCCGCCTCGGCGCCGACGTGAAGCGTTCGAAGAACGGCATCAGCGTCGACGGTGACGAGCTGCTCGTGCTGTCCGAGCGCGATCCGAAGAACCTGCCGTGGGGCCAGCTCGGCGTCGACGTCGTCATCGAGTCGACCGGTTTCTTCACCAAGCGCGCTGCTGCAGCCGCACACCTCGAGGGCGGTGCGCCGCTCGTCATCGTGTCGGCGCCGTGCGACGGTGCCGATGCCACGTTCGTCTATGGCGTGAACCACAAGGACTTCGACTTCGCGACGCAGAAGGTCATCTCGAACGCGAGCTGCACCACCAACTGCTTCGTGCCGCTCGTGAAGGTGCTCGACGACGCGTTCGGGGTGGAGCAGGGGCTCATGCAGACGGTGCACGCCTACACGGGTGACCAGCAGCTCGTCGACGGCCCGCACAGCGATCTCCGCCGTGCCCGTGGCGCGGCCATCAACATCGTGCCCACCAGCACCGGCGCCGCCCGCGCCACCTCGCTCGTGCTCGAGTCGATGAAGGGCAAGCTCGACGGCACGTCGTTGCGCGTGCCCGTGCCCACCGGCTCGATCGTCGACTTCACCGCCAACCTCCGCACGCCCGCCACCGTCGAGCAGATCAACGCCGCCTACAAGAAGGCTGCGGCCTCCGGCCCGCTGAAGGGCATCCTCCGCTACACCGAGGACCCGATCGTGTCGAGCGACATCCAGGGCGACCCGCACTCGAGCATCTTCGACGCCGGCCTCACCATGAGCATGGGGAAGATGGTGAAGGTGCTGTCGTGGTACGACAACGAGTGGGGCTACTCGAACCGTCTCGTCGACACCACGCTCTTCGCTGGTGCCAAGGCCGCCAAGCGCAAGAAGTGATCCGATGACCGGCCGGATCCCCACCCTGGAGGACCTCGGCGACGTCGCCGGCAAGCGGGTCCTCGTTCGCACCGATTTCAACGTCCCCATGGACGCTGGCGTCATCACCGACGACTTCCGCATCCGTGCCGCGCTGCCCACGATCACGTGGCTCACGTCGCGCGGGGCACAGGTCGTCACGGCGTCGCACCTCGGCCGGCCGAAGGGCCAGCCGAACCCGACGTACTCGATGGACGCCGTCAGGGCTCGGCTGTCCGAGCTGGCGCCCGGGGTCGAGCTGCTCGAGAACCTGCGGTTCGATCCGGGTGAGGAGGGCAACGACCCCGAGTTCGTGGCCCGGCTGATCGACGGCATCGATGCCTACGTCGACGACGCCTTCGGGGCATGTCACCGTGCGCACGCCAGCATCGTCGGGCCTCCGCAGACGCTGCCGTCGGCCATGGGCCTGCTGCTGCAGCAGGAGGTCGAGGTCCTCCTCGGCCTGCGCAACCATCCCAAGCACCCGTTCGTCGCCGTGCTCGGCGGCTCGAAGATCTCCGACAAGCTCGGGGTCGTCGAGGCGCTGCTCGAGGTGGTCGATGCGCTGGTCATCGGCGGTGCCATGTGCTTCACCTTCCTCGCCGCGCAGGGGTATCCCATCGGCGCCTCGCTGTGGGAGCCCGACCAGGTCGACACCTGCAAGCGGCTGCTCGAGACGTCGAAGGCCAAGGGCAAGGCGATCCACCTGCCGGAGGACATCACCGGCGTCGATGCGAGCGGCGAGTACGCGACGTTCGGGATCCGGTTGCCCGAGGGCGCCAAGGGCTTCGACATCGGCCCGGGCTCGGCAGCGGCGTTCAGCGACATCATCATGGATGCGCGCACCGTGTTCTGGAACGGCCCGATGGGCATGTTCGAGGACGACCGGTTCGCCGCCGGCACGCGCACCGTCGCGCAGGCGATGGCCGACACCAAGGCCTTCACCGTCGTGGGTGGCGGCGACTCGGCCGCGGCGCTCGCACGGTTCCGCCTCGACGACGAGGTCGACCACGTCTCCACGGGCGGCGGTGCATCGCTCGAACTGCTCGAGCTCGGCGACCTGCCGGGCCTCGAGGCCCTCCGAAAGGCACCCAATGCACATGGCTGACACACCGAGCGCCCGCCGCCCGCTCATCTCCGGCAACTGGAAGATGAACCTCAACCACTTCGAGGCGATCCAGACGGTGCAGAAGATGGCGTACCTCGTGTCGAAGGACGACTTCGAACGCGTCGACGTCAGCATCCACCCGCCGTTCACCGACGTCCGCAGCGTCCAGACGGTCATCGACACCGACAAGATGGGTTTCCTCCTCGGGGCGCAGCACTGTCACTGGGACGACAAGGGCGCCTACACCGGTGAGGTGTCGCCCGTGTTCCTCGCGAAGCTGGGCGTGCAGTACGTCATCTGCGGTCACAGCGAGCGGCGCGAGCTGTTCGGCGAGACCGACGAGATGGTGTCCAAGAAGGTCGCTGCCATCCAGCAGCACGGCATGACCCCCATCATGTGCGTCGGCGAGACGCTGGCCGAGCGCGAAGCGGGGGAGACCGAGACCAAGGTGCTCGGCCAGGTGCGCGCCGGGCTCGCCGGACGCACGAAGGCGCAGGTCGGCTCGATGGTCATCGCCTACGAACCGATCTGGGCAATCGGCACCGGCCGCACGGCCACGGCCGATGATGCGCAGCAGGTGTGCGCAGCGATCCGCGGGCTCGTCGCGGAGCTCGCCGGTGCCGAGGCTGCGGCCACCGTCCGCATCCAGTACGGCGGATCGGTGAAGGCAGGCACGGTGGCCGAGCTGATGGCGTGCCCCGATGTCGACGGCGCGCTGGTGGGCGGAGCGAGCCTCGACCCCGACGAGTTCGCCCGCATTGTGAAAATGGGTCGCTGACCGCCCGGAACGAACGCACCAGACTGCCTCGCTCCGGAAACAGCATCACTACTCGCCGGTAATGGTGGGTGGTAGCTTGTGTCCGCTCGCGACGCTCGGGGAGGGCGGCGCGAGGGTCCGGAGGGTCACACGTGAGTCTCTGGAGGGAACCTCCCTCCGAACCATCATCAGGAGGACACCTACGTGAGCACCACGAAGCGCAGCGCGAAATTCGCTGCACTCGCCGTGACGCTGTCGTTGTTCGCAGCCGCATGCGGTAGCGACGACGAGAGCACCACGGCCGACACGACCGCAGCCACCGAGGCCCCGACCGTGGACACCGAGGCCCCGACCGACACCGAGGCCCCGACCGACACCGAGGCCCCGGCTGCAGCGGCCGCCATGCGCGTCACCATCGACATTGCCGACGAGGCGGTCTGGGAAGACGGAACCCCGATCACCGTCGCCGACTTCCAGTGCACCATCGACGCCGCGCTCAACACGCCTGGCTCGATCAGCACGGTCGGCTACGACCAGATCATCAGCGTGGAAGCCGGTGCGAGCGACAAGCAGGTCGTCGTCGACTACGCCACCGTGTACGCGCCGTACAAGACGCTGTTCGGCTCGCTCATCAAGGCCGCCGCCGTCGAGGACTGCAACGACGTGTCCACCGACTTCGCGGACATCAACACGACGTCCGCTCGCCCGTATGTCATGGACTCGTGGAGCCCGAGCCAGGTGGTCTTCGTCCCGAACGAGAACTACTGGGGCGACGCTCCCGTGACCGATCGCGTGGTCATGGTCCCGCTCGCCGATGCCGACACGCAGAACGCTGCGCTGCTGGCCGGTGAAGTCGACTTCATCTACCCGCAGTTCTACGCCGGCATCACCGAGGCGCTCGCCGATGCCAACGTCACCAACCAGGTGGAGTTCGGCGGCGACTACGAGGGTCTGTACATGCAGAGCGACCCGGCCCGCGAAGGTCCGTTCGCCGATCCGGTGTTCCGCCAGGCATTCGCCCAGTCGGTCGACCGCACGGCGCTGTTCGAGCAGATCTACGTCCCGCTTGCCGACGGCAAGGGTTCGCTGCTCGAGTGCGGCCCGATCGTCCCCGGCCCCTACTGCCCCGAAGGCGCCTTCGCCGACCAGTACGACCCCGAGGCCGCCGTTGCGCTGCTCGAGGGTGCCGGCTGGGCGAAGGACGGAAGCGGGTTCTGGGCCAAGGATGGCGTGGCGCCCGAGATCCGTTGGGTGATCAACACCGGCAACACCCGCCGTGAGAACACCCAGGCGTACCTCATCCCGCTGCTCCAGGCGGCCGGCTTCAACGTCGTCCCCGACAACTGCGATGCGGCCTGCTACTTCCAGCAGAAGCTCCCGGCGCTCGACTACGACCTGGCGATGTACATCAGCACCGCCCCGCCGGACCCGGGCTACCTGACGGCGTCGTTCACCTGCGGTCAGATCCCCTCGGACGAGAACCAGCAGCAGGGTCAGAACAGCACCGGCTGGTGCAACGAAGAGGCCTCAGCCATGATCGAGGAAGCTGACGTGACCGTCGATGGCGATGCTCGCGCAACCCTCATCAAGGACGCCCTCACCCTCATGGCCGGCGACTACGTGATGCTGCCGCTGTTCCAGTTCCCGAAGGCCGGCTTCTGGCGGACCGACAAGGTCGCAGGCCCGGTGGCCGACGAACTGAACAACTACACGGCGTTCATCAACTTCGACCAGTGGGAAGACGTCGACGGCGACGGCCAGATCGTCATCGGTGCCGAGCAGTGGCCCGAGTGCCTCAACCCCGTCACCGAGTGCGCCAACTCCTCGTGGATGGTCTGGACCACCGTGTTCCCGATCCTCCCCGGCGTGTGGGCAACCACGAACGACGGTACGTACGAAACGACCAACCTGGTCACCGGCGAGCCGGTGGTCGAGGTCCTCTGAGGCTCCGGTCTCATCAGTAGTTGACAACGTGTGCATGGGGCCGGCCGAGAGGCCGGCCCCATGAGCACCCGAGGCCGGGAAAGGAGAGGGTTCGTCGATGCTTCGCTTCGTGTTGAGGCGGTTGTTCTGGTCGGTGCCGATGATCATCCTCGTCACCTTCCTCGTGTACGTCGCCCTGCGCCTCGGCACTGATCCGGTCAAGAGCTATCTCCGCGTCAACCAACGTGCCTCGGACAAGAAGATCCAGCAGTACATCGAGGCCAACGGCCTCTACACCGGTGTCGGCGGGTACCTCCGCGGCTACTTCCAGTGGCTCACCGGCTTTCTCACGGGCGATTGGCCACGGAGCATCAAGGGCAGCCGCGAGGTGTGGCCCGAGTTCAAGGCGGCGATGTTCAACACGTTGCGCCTCGGTTTGGTGGCCAGCTTCATCGGCATCACCATCGGTCTCTGCTTGGGCATCTTCGTCGCGCTGAAGCCCGGCAGCCTTCGCGACACCACGGTCAACACCGGCGCCTTCATCGCCGTGTCGACACCGCCCTACGTTTCCGCGTTGCTGCTGCAACTCGTGTTCGCCGTGTACTGGAGCCGCTGGTTCGGTGAACCGCTGTTCCCCACGTCCGGCGTGTATCCACCGGGTCACCAAGGGTTCGATCCGTTCCTCATGCTCAAGCACATGGCACTGCCGGTGTTGGTCGTCGTCATCCAGGTCGTGGCCGTCTACGCGCGTTACATGCGTGCCTCGTTGCTCGAGACCCTCAACAGCGAGTACATGCGCACCGCCCGCGCCAAGGGCATCAGCGAGCGGCGCGTCCTGGTGCGCCACGCTCTGCGCAACGCGCTCATCCCCATCGTCACCGTCGCAGCCATCGATATCGGCGCCATCCTCGGCGGCCTGATCATCACCGAACGGATCTTCTCCTACCCCGGGCTCGGCGACTTCTTCCTCGGGGCGTACGAGAACGGTGACTTCCCGCAACTGATGCCGTGGATGTTCTTCTTCACCCTCGTGGTGATCGTGTTCAACTTGCTTGCCGACGTCTCGTACGCGTGGCTCGACCCGAGGATCCGTCTTGACTGATCTCCAGCAACCTCTCTCCGACGACCTCCTCGTCGTCACCGATGCCACGCAGGGGCTCACGTCCGAGTCCGTGTCGCCGGCACGGTTGGCGATCCGCAGGTACCTGCACCACAAGGGCGCCGTGGTGGCCCTCGTGGTGCTCAGCACCATGGCGCTGTTCGTGATCCTCGCCCCGCTCACCGCGCGGTACGGCGTCAACGAAGCGGTGTTCAAGACCAGCGCTGCTCGGCCGAACCAGTTCCTTCCACCGCAGTCGGTGGCATGGTTCGGCACCGACGACATCGGTCGCGACCTCTACAGCCGGCTGATCTACGGGCTTCGAGTGTCGTTGCTCATCGGACTCGTGTCGGCGCTGATGGGCACCATCGTCGGCGTCTCCATCGGTGCCGCTGCCGGGATGCGCGGCGGCCGGATCGACGATGTGCTCATGCGTGTGACCGACATCTTCTTGGCGTTCCCCTTCCTCGTCACCCTCCTGATCGCCCGGAGCTTCCTGTCGAGCGTGTCGTGGCTCGAGCCGATCACCGGGCCGGTCACCTCGGTCCGGTTCGTCATCGTGCTGTTCGTGGTGTTCGGGTGGATGGTGGTGGCTCGGATCATGCGCGGCCAGGTGTTGTCGCTCAAAGAGCGCGAGTTCGTCGAAGCGTCGCGGGCGCTCGGTGCCAGCAACACCCGCATCGTCGTCAAGCACCTCGTGCCCAACTCGATCGGGCCCATCCTGGTGGCGCTCACGTTCTCGGTGTCGGGTGCCATCGTGGCGGAATCCACACTCGGCTTCTTCGGCTACGGCCCGCAGCCGGGTGCCGGCCAAACCTCGCTCGGCAACCTGGTCGGTGGGGCCAAGGGAGCACTGCTGCCTGGTTACTGGTGGCTGGTGGTGTTCCCGTGCGTCACGCTGGTGCTCGTTGCGCTGTGCGTCAACTTCATCGGTGACGGCCTCCGCGACGCCACCGATCCCAAGCTCGACATGGGTGGTCACTGATGGCCGAGGTCGTCCTGTCGCTACGCGACTTCCGCGTCGGGTTCAAGACGAGCCTCGGAGACGTTGCGGCAGTGCGGGGCGTCGATCTCGACGTTCACGCGGGCGAGATCGTGGGTGTCGTCGGCGAGTCCGGGTCGGGCAAGTCCGTCACGTTCCTCGGGATGATGGGTCTGCTGCCACGGAGCGCGACGATCAGTGGGTCGGCCACCGTGCGCGGCACCGAACTGGTGGGCGCTTCCACCAAGACCATGCGTGGGGTGCGCGGCAAGCGCGTCGCGATGATCTTCCAGGACCCGCTGTCCGCGCTCAACCCCACGCATCGCATCGGCAACCAGATCGTCGAGATGATCCAGGCTCACCAGGATCTGCCGAAGAAGGCGGCGATGGCGCGAGCGGTGGAGCTGCTCGACATCGTCGGCATCCCGCAGCCCGACCAGCGCTCGCAGCAGTATCCGCACGAGTTCTCGGGCGGCATGCGTCAGCGGGTGATGATCGCCATGGCAATCGCGAACGATCCCGAGGTGCTCATCGCCGACGAGCCCACGACGGCACTCGACGTGACGGTGCAGGCACAGATCCTCGAGGTGATGCAGCGGATCCAACGCGACCTCGGCACGGCGATCGTCCTCATCACCCACGACCTCGGTGTGGTTGCCCGAGTCGCCAGTCGTGTCCAGGTGATGTACGCAGGTCGCGCCGCCGAGCGGGCCACCGTCGACGACGTCTTCGCCAACTCCATGCATCCGTACACCCGCGGACTGATGGCCTCGTTGCCCGGCGCGGAGCGCGCTCGGCTCATCCCCATCCCCGGGTCGCCGCCGAACATGCTGCGCCCACCACCCGGATGCTCGTTCGCTCCCCGGTGCGCCCACGCTGTCGCCGCCTGCACGGTGGGTGAGCCGCCGGCACTCGTGGCGATCGGACCGGTCGAGACGGCCTGTCTGCGAGCAGGCGAACTGTACGCGGAGGTTCCCACCCATGCCTGATCCGATCCTCCAGGTCGATGGGCTCGTCAAGAACTTCGACGTCCGCTCCTCGAAGGGCCTGCGCGTCATCCGGCGCACGGTGCAGGCCGTCTCCGGCGTGTCGTTCACCCTTGCCCAGGGCGAGACGATCGGGGTGGTCGGCGAGTCAGGCTCGGGCAAGACCACGGTCGGTCGCTGCATCCTGCGACTCATCGAACCCAGCGGTGGTTCGGTGCGGTTCAAGGGTCAGGAGCTCGTCGGGCTTCCACTCAAGGATCTCCGTCGTCTCCGCCGCGAGATGCAGATCGTGTTCCAGGACCCGTACGCCTCGCTCGACCCCCGTCGCACGGTGCAGGAGGCGATTGCCGAGCCGTTCGAGATCCAGAAGATCGCCGGTGACAACAAGGCGAGGGTGGCCGAACTGCTCGAGCTCGTCGGTCTCGCGCCCGACCATGCCAAGCGCTTCCCGCACGAGTTCTCCGGCGGTCAGCGCCAGCGCATCGGCATCGCCCGTGCCCTCGCCCTCGATCCGTCGCTGATCGTGCTCGACGAGCCGGTGTCGGCACTCGACGTCAGCATCCAGGCCGGCGTGGTGAACCTGCTCGAGGACCTCCAGGATCGCCTCGGCCTGAGCTACCTGTTCATCGCTCACGACCTGTCGGTGGTGCGTCACATCAGCGACGTCATCGCCGTCATGTATCTGGGCAAGCTGATGGAGATCGGCCCGGCAGAAGAGCTGTACATGCGCCCGGCGCACCCCTACACGCAGGCGTTGCTGTCGGCCGTCCCCGAGCCCGACCCGCGTCTCGAGCGCATGCGTCAGCGCATCGTGCTCGAAGGCGACGTCCCCAGCCCGATCGACCCGCCGTCGGGTTGCCGGTTCCGCACCCGCTGCCCGAAGGCGCAGGCGATCTGCACCGAGGAGGAGCCCGCGCTGATCGACCGCGGCCAGGGGCACCCGGTGGCCTGCCATTTCGCCGAGGTCGTGCCGGTCACCATCGCATCCGGCCCCGGTTCGTCCGCTGCTCGTTGAGCCGATCCGGTAGCATCGTCAACCGTGCGCGACTTCATCCTCTACCTCGTCGTGATCATCAACATCCTGTCGCTCATCGCGATGGTCGCCGGCATCCTCATGCACAGCGGCCGTGGTGGTGGTCTCAGCGACATGTTCGGTGGTGGCGGATCGGCGGCCCTCGGCTCGTCGGCAGCGGAGCGCAACCTCAACCGGATCACCACGGTGTTCTGCCTGATCTGGTTCGTCACCGTGATCGCGCTGGGCTTCTTGTTGGTCCGGAGCTGACCCGGGAGTATCCTTCCGAGTCCCACGTCGAAGTGGCGAAATAGGCAGACGCGCTAGCTTGAGGGGCTAGTGTCCGAAAGGACGTGGGGGTTCAAGTCCCCCCTTCGACACGAACGAGACCCCAGGCCCGAGGCCTGGGGTTTCTGCATTTTCGTCGGATCCGCACCGCTCGATCGCGCGGCTTGCCGGCTGCGTTTGGCATGATGCGGTCCATGGCGACCACCGTGGGGGAGTGCGATCAGTTCTCATGAGTGCCACTGCGCCCCTGCATTCCGAGGAGTTGTACTCGCCCGAGCACCTCGCCGACCCGCATCCGCTGTGGCGCAGGATGATGCACGACCACCCGATCTTCTTCGACGAGATCTCGCGCACATGGATCGTGACCCGCTACAGGGACGTCGCCGAGGTGTTCCGTGACCACGAGACCTACGCCAACGGGCCGTACGAGCGCTCGACGGGCGTGGTGTTCGGCAGGACCATCCTGCAGATGGGCGGCATCGAGCACGTCCAACAGCGATCGATCGTGGCTCCCGAGTTCGTGGGCAAGCGGCTCGAGGCCTTCACGCCCGCCATCGGCCACGCGATCGACGCACTCATCGCCCGCTTCGGCACGGCTCAGCCCCTCGACCTGGTCGCTGCATTCACCACGTGGCTGCCGATCAACGTGATCGTCGACATGCTCGGCTTCGACCTCACCGGTCGCGAGGACGTGTTCCACCGCTGGTACTCCGAGATGATGGACGGCTTGGCGCCGCGGGCGGAGTTGCGGGCGAAGGGCATCGCCGCCCACGACGAGGTGTGCATGTTCGTCGACCCGCAGATCGCCCAGCGGGGCGCCTGCCCCGGACCCGACCTGCTCACGCGGCTGGTGGAGGCGGAGGCCGGTGGGCGATCGCTGACCGACGACGAGATCAAGAGCTTCGTGTCGCTCATGCTCGTGGCCGGTGGCGAGACGACCGACAAGGCCATCGCCAACCTGTGGTGGAACCTGTTGCGAGTGCCCGAGGCCCTGGCCGAGGTGACGGCGGACCCCGCGCGCCTCGACGCCGCCTTCACCGAGACGATGCGTCGCGACGGACCGGTGCTGTACGAGGCGCGAGACGTGACGCGAGACGTCGAATGGTATGGCGTCACCGTGCCCGCCGGCTCGGTCATCCGGGCCTGCCTCGGTTCGGCCAACAGCGACGAGACGGTCTTCGACGATCCACGCACGTTCGAACTCCACCGCCCCGATCTCCACCTCGGCAAGGAGTTGCGCAACGGCGGCCCCTACCCGAACGGTCTCGCCGGCCATCTCGGCTTCGGCCTCGGCAAGCACTTCTGCCTCGGGTACGAGCTGGCCCGAGCCGAGGCCCTGCTCGGGTCGCGGCGGCTGCTGGAGACCCTGCCGAACGTACGGCCTGCCGGTGAGCTCCCGCCGCTCGTGATGATCCGCAGCTTCCGGGCAGCGCAGACCTTGCCGGTCACCTACGGCTGACCCGGTCGTAGCGAAACCGGACGACGCGAGCGGCTGCGGTGCGGCCATGTCGGAAGAGTGCAGCGCGCTGCAACGAGACCTCAGCCGGCCTGCCGCAGGCGGAATTCGCGGAGCAAGCGAGGCTGGATTGCAGAGGCCGCTGCGTGGTCGCCGTGCAACACGTCAGGATCGAGATCGATGTCGCCCGGCCAACAGACCGTTCCGGCAACAGCGTCGAGGCGGGCAGTTGCGAAGGTCGTGTCGTGATCGACCGCTGCAAGGAATCCGACGAGCGCGCCGGCAAAGTCGAGCTCACGAACGAGTCCGTCAGAAAACGTGACGCGAAGAAGTCTGCCGCCGAGGTGATCAACCTGCGTCACTCGCGCCAATTCGCTCATGGCTGAAGATTGACGGAGCGGCTCAATGGCGGACAGGGGCTCCGGCACCTGCGCGAGTGCCCAGTTCGAAAGCAGCTCTTCGCGATGGAGCAGGCGCCAGCGCTCGACGAGTTGGGACGCGGTCAAGGGGAGACGACCGCGCATGACTGAACCATCGTCGATGCGGATGAGCGCCTCGTCTTCGGCGTAGATGGCATGGAAGTGCGGCGGCCGGTGGTCGGCGACATACATGTAGATGGCGATTCCGTAGAACTCGCTGATCCGTGGCATCGCTCCACCCTGACAGGAGGGTGTCACATCACGTTTGCGACGCGTTCGTGCCTGCCGCCTGGCTCGCTCGTCAGTACGTCCAGGGGGTGACGGAACCGTCGGTGCCGACCAGCACCACCGGCAGCGTCGCCCAGGTCGATTCGTCGCCGCCCATGCCGGGAGAGTCGCGAGGCATGCCCGGCAGCGCCAGGCCCACGGCGTCGGGTCGTTCGGCCAGCAATCGGGTGATGGACTCGACCGGTACGTGACCCTCGACGAGGTAGCCGTCGACCTCGGCCGTATGGCACGACGCGACATCGTTGCTGATGCCCTTGGCCGCGCGGAACGCATCGCGTTCAGGGTCGTCGCTCACCTCGACGGCTGCTCCACGGTTGCGCAGGTACACGACCCACTCGATGCAGCAGCCTCAACCAGGGTCGCGGCGCACGTCGAACTTCACGCCGGCCAACTCGGCCGAGGCCGACGACGTGGAGTCGCCCGTAGCCGGGTCCGTGGTGGCGTCCGTGGTGGCGTCGCGCTGGGCGCAGCCCGCAGCAGCGACGGTGAGGAGCGCCAGTGCCATCAGTTGCCGTCGGCTGAGCGGTGTCATCGCCTCGTACGGTAGCAACCTCCGGTCAGGCCAGCAGGTCGGTGGTGGAACGGGTGCGGGCGCCCCCACCGTCAGCGTCACCGGTGCTGCGCCGAGCGCCCGGCGAGCCCGGTTCGAGCACATGTCGCACGCCCGGTCGGGGTCGAGGTGGGAGACCATCGCCACCACAGCAGCGGTCTCGAGCGGATCGAAGCGGCCGTAGGGGAAGAACACGTCGCGAACGTTGTCGGCGCCGGGGTCGGGGGTCAGGCCGACAAGAGGGTGCGCGCCTGCTCGGACGTGGCGACGTCGCGGCCGAGCGAGCGGACGAGGGCGGCCGCTTCGACGACGAGGTCTTCGTTGCGCGGGGTGCGCCCGCCGTGGAAGTCCTCGAGGCCCACCCGAAGATGGCAGCCACGGTCGATCGCCGCCGTCGCGAAACCGTTCTCGAGTACGTCGCCGCCGATCACCCCGACCATCGACACCAGCCCGGTGCCGTCGAGCATCGATGCGTAGGCCTCGAGCGACGCCGGCGTGGGTGGCAGCCCGAACGGGGCCGTCCCACCGAAATAGAGCTGGATCTTGGCGCGGCCGGGAAGCGTGCCGTTTCGGCGGTGGCGCAGCACCGCCCGCAGGAAACCGGGCTCGAACACCGAGATGTGCACGGGCAGGTCGCGGGTCCGGCACCACTCGAACATGTAGTCGGTGTCGGCAGCGGTGTTGCCGTAGACCATGGAGCCGATCGACACGATGCCCGGATCGGCCGACGCCATCGGCAACAGGCCGCGCTCGTACAGGGCGTCGAGGTGCGCGTAGCGGCCCTCGACCGGTGCGTCGGCCGACATACCGCGCACGGTCGGGTGCAGCAGCGCACCGGGGTGACGGGCGAGCACCTCGGTCCATGCCGCCGCGTAGGGCTCGGGGTCGTGGCACGGCGGGCCCCCGACGTTCGGTTCGTCGTTGTGGTTGTGCACGATCGCCGCCCCTCGATCGAGGCACTCGAGGGCACATGCCGCAATCTCGGCGGGCGTGCGCGGCACGTGAGGGTTGACCCTGCGGCTGGTCGATCCGTTGATCGCCGCCTCGATGATGACGGGGGGCCGGCTCGGCACCCGTCCACTGTACGCAGGCGGACCCACCGTCACGATTGCCGGGATCGAGTTCGGCGGTGACAGTGGGTCGGTATCGCGCCGTGGGTGGAGCTTCGCCATCGAGGCTTCGGAGAAGGAGCGAGTGCTGGCGTGTCGCACCCGTTCGAAGGCCGACCTCGCTCGGGCATCGATCCTCGTCGACGCACCCACCGCAGACGTGGCGATCATCGACCTCGACCTGTCGTCGCTCGCATCGGTCAGCGCTGCCGCGGCCGAGTTCGGGGGCGGTTCGATCGGCTCGACCTGCTGCTCAACAACGCCGGCGTCATGGCCACGCCGTACGAGCGGACGGTCGACGGGTTCGAGCTGCAGTTCGCCACCAACCACCTCGGCCACTTCGCGCTCACCGGGCATCTCCTGCCCACGCTGCTCGCGACCCCCGCCTCACGCGTGGTGAACGTGAGCAGCCTCGCGCACAAGATGGGCAAGATCCACTTCGACGATCTCCAGTCGGAACGCCGCTACCGGGCGTGGCGTGCGTACGGACAGAGCAAGCTCGCCAACCTGTTGTTCACGTTCGAACTGCAGCGGCGGCTCGACTCGGTGGGCGCCGACCTGGTCGCCGTCGCCGCGCACCCCGGCATCTCCGACACCAACCTCGCCGGCTCGTCCGGCGGCACCGCCGGCAAGCTCATGTCGCTCGCCAAGCCGTTTGCGAAGGTGTTCTCGCAGAACTCCCGCGTCGGAGCGCTCCCCACGGTGCGGGCCGCCACCGACCCAGCCGTCCGCGGCGGCGAGTACTACGGCCCCGACGGCTTCATGGAACAGCGCGGCGCACCGAAGCGGGTCGAGTCGAACTCGTCGGCCAAGGACGACGCCGTCGCCAAGCGCCTGTGGGACGTCTCGATCGAGCTGACCGGCGTTCCGTTCATCGCCCTCGACACGCCCGCCTGACGCCACCCCGCTGATCGGCGTCAGCGCTGGGTGGCGAGGATGAGGGAGCAGTCGATGCTCACCCGATCCGAGGTGATCGACGTGCGATCCCAGGTCACCGTGGCCGAGATCACGACCAACGCCCGCGGGCTGTCGGTCGAGGTCGGGTTCAACGCCGCAGTCGCCCAAGCACTTGGCTGCTGAACGCTCCCAGCACGCCTGACCGTCGTTCCGCCCACCACTCAGGTGGCACGCACACCTCGCACACCAACGGCGTTGCGCAGGCCCACGCAGCCGATGCACGTCGCACGATGCCGGCCTCGACGCGAACGGGGTGCTCGCCACGGTGGAAGAGCGCGGGGTCCACTTCGTGCACCAATGCCTGCGCGCCGCGCTCGGAGCCTGATGCGCTGATCGTCAGCGTCGCATGGCCTGAGCGCAATCACTGTCAGAGGCCGTGCGGAGCCAGCATCGCGTGCAACATCGCGAGCTGGCGTTCGCCGGGCCACGAGTCGGGGTCGAAGAGCGCCTGCATGGCGATGCCGTCCGCCTGGGCGATCAGCTGCTCGGCAGCGTGGCCGGCATGCGCTGCGTCGGCGATGCCGATCTCGACGACCAGCGTCTCGACATGCCGGCGGAACTCGCGGTACGCGTCTCGCTGCGCGGCGGCCAGCTCATCGTCGCCGGCGGCCTGGGCGCAGAAGGCGACGGTGACCATCCAGTGGCGCCGCCGGCTCTCGTCGATGGGGAGCGCACCTTCGAGCGAGGACCGCAGCGCTGCTCGTGCATCGATGGGCCCGCGGTCCGGGCGCTGGGCGCGGCGGCCGTCGAGCGATGCCTGGAACGTGTGCAGCAGCAGTTCCCGCTTGTCGGCGAAGTAGTGGGTGAGCGCGCCGGTGGTGAGCCCCGCCTCGGCCGCGACCTCGCGCATGGTGGCGGCGCCGATGCCTGCCCGGGCGATCAGCCGCGCGGCAGCGTCGGTGAGTTCGAGACGGCGCTCCTCGACATCGACGACCTTCGGCATTGACCGCATCGTAGTACGGCTGTTATGTATAACATCCGTTGCGTTGCTCGTCCGGAGCCTGCCGGGCGTCGATCGATGGGGGTTCCTCGCATGGTGTACACAGCGTCGAGAGGTGACGTGCCGGTTCGGCTCGGCCCGAGCGTCCAGCGCGTCCCCGACTACGGCCCGAAGGTCATGAGCCGCGACCGCTACACCGACCCGGTGCGCTTCGAGCTCGAGCGCGAGAAGGTGCTCGGCGCGACGTGGATCCTCGCCGGGCGATCCGAGCAGGCCAAGAACCCGGGTGACTGGCTCAGCTTCGAAGGCCACGGCGAGACCGTGGTCATCACCCGCCAGCCCGACGGCTCGCTCGCCGCGTTCCACAACGTCTGCCAGCACCGCGGTCCCGCGATCGTCGGGCCGCTCACCGGTTGCGGCGCCCGCCGCTTCACCTGCCCCTACCACGGCTGGGTGTACGACACGACCGGCAAGCTCGTCGGCGTGCCCGAGCGCGAAGACTTCGCCCCCGAGCACCTCGAAGGTGTCCGTGCGCCTGCCGTCGCTGCCGACGAGTGGGGTGGCTGGATCTGGATCAACCTGCTCGGCCCCGACAAGGCGCCGTCGCTCGCCAGCTGGATCGGGCAGGACATCATGGCCGACCTCGGCCAGTTCAAGATGGAGGACATGATCCTCCACGAGGTCGTCGAGTGGGACGTGCCCGTCAGCTACAAGGCGATCGTCGACGGCTTCAACGAGATCTACCACGTGACCGAGCTGCACCACGTCGACCCGGCGTTCACCAAGTCGGCTCGCGAGTCGTCGTTCATCATGACCAACGACCACAACTACATGTGCTTCGTGCCCCGCCCCCAGACCCTCGACGAGCTCGCCCAGGACTGGGACCACCACAAGTACGCGATCTGCCACTACGTGGTGTTCCCGAACACGGTGTTCAACTGCAACCCCGAGCACATCCAGGTGTTCAACCCGATCCCGATCGACGTCGACCGGACCAAGTTCCTCACCTGGCAGCTCATCTACCCGGGCGACATGGCCGACCCCGAGTACGCCGCCTACTTCGCCAAGATGGAGGCGCACTGGGCCGGCCTGAAGGTCGTCGTGGGCGAGGACATCAGCATCTACGACCAGCTCAAGCGCACCAAGCGCTCGAGCGGGTACACCCAGCACATCCACTCGGCTCGTGAGTGCAAGCTCTCGCACTATCACGACACCATGGACCGGATGATCCAGGACTGACGTCCTGGTGCCCGTTCGGATCAGGGCTCAGGCGGTGGGCAGCTTCTCGACGATGAGGCTGCCCACCGAATAGCCCGCACCGAACGAACAGATCACGCCCACATCGCCGGCCAGCAGGTCGCTGCGGTGGCGGTGGAACGCGATCACCGAACCGGCCGAGCTGGTGTTCGCGAACTCGTCGAGCACCACCGGTGCCATGTCGTCGTCGGCCACCCGGCCGAGCACGCCCTTCGCGATCAGTTGGTTCATCTTCAGATTGGCCTGGTGGAGCCAGAACCGGCGGACCGCCTGCGCGTCGAGCGACAGCGCACCCAGGTGCTCGGTGATGTGTGCCGCCACCATCGGGCACACCTCCTTGAACACCTGCTGGCCGCGCTGGCGGAAGATCAGCTCGTGCGGGTCGCGGGTGCCGTCCTCGCTCGAGTTCAGGAAGCCGAAGTCGTTGCGGATGTTGTTCGAGAACTTGGTCGCGAGCTTGGCGCCGAGCACCGCCCACCGCTCGGGCGCCACCGCGTCGGCCTCGCGCTCGAGCACGACGGCGGTGCAGGCGTCACCGAAGATGAAGTGGAAGTCGCGCAGCTCGAAGTTGTTGTGGCCCGACGTGATCTCGGGGTTGACGACCACAACGCAACTGGCTGAGCCGCAGCGCAGCGCATCGGTGGCGGCCTGCATCGAGAAGGTGGCCGAGCTGCACGCGACGTTCATGTCGTACGCCCAGCCGCCGGCGCCCAGCTCCTGCTGCAGCTCGATCGCGACCGCGGGGTAGGCCCGCTGGAGGTTCGAGCAGCCGACGATGATGGCGTCGACAAGGAGGGCGTGCTCGACC
>JBEGOE010000185.1:0-2807 GCA_041182165.1 Actinomycetota bacterium | reverse complement strand
ACACCGACGTCGTGCTGATGGACTACCACCTGCCGGGCATCGACGGCGTCGAAGCGGCCCGCCGGATCAGGGCCGCCGAGGCCGGCACGTCGCGGCACGTCGCGATCATCGGCGTGACGGCCAGCACCTCGCTCGGTGATCGTGCGAGTTGCCTCGCAGCAGGCATGGACGACCGCATCCCGAAGCCGGCCGGCCTGCACGACCTCCGCCACGCGATCGCCCGCGTGCTGTCCGAGCGAGGCATCGCGTCCCCCGACACCGCAACGCCCCCGGTCGAGCCGGTCGAGCCGGTCGAGCCGGTCGACTTCCGGGTGCTCGCCGTGCTGGTGGACGAGCTCGGTGACCGGGCGATCGTGGCAGGGGTCGTCGAGGCCTTTCTCGGCGAGATCGACCTGCGGGTCGGTCACATCATCGTTGCCGTTGCCACCGGCGATGCACCGACGGCGCACCACTGGGTGCACACGCTGTCGTCGAGCGCCCGCACGGTGGGCGCCAGCCGTCTTGCCGAGATGGGCCGTGCCGTCGAGCGTGGCGAGGCGACGCCCGAGGCGTTCCGCGCGCTGGCCGAGCAGGTGCGTGACGCGCTGATCGCGTGGGGGGCCACCGGCTAGGAGTACCCGGCCATCAGGTCGGTGCTGAGGATCGGGTCAGGCCAGGTCGGCTCAGCTGTGCAGGCCGTAGCCGACGCCGCGGACCGTGCGGATGATGCTCGTGCGGCCCGGGAGGTCGATCTTCTTGCGCAGGTTGGCGATGTGCACGTCGACCACGTGGTCGTCGGCGTACCAGTCGGGGCGCCAGACCCGCTCGAGGAGCTGTGCCCGCGTGAAGACGACCTTGGGATTCGCTGTGAGCGTGTCGAGCAGGTCGAACTCGATGCGGGTGAGCTCGACCCGCTGGCCGTCGACCTCGACCTCGCGGGCGATGGTGCGGATGACGACGTCGCCGACGCGGCGCTCGAGCGCTTGGTCGGCAGTGTTGCGCGGGCGGCGCAGGAGCGCCTCGACGCGGGCAACGAGCTCGCGTGGCGAGAACGGCTTGGTGACGTAGTCGTCGGCGCCGAGGCGGAAGCCGAGCAGCTTGTCGATCTCGTCGTCGCGGCCGGAGAGCATGAGCACGTAGGCGCTCGAACGGTCGCGGACGGTGCGACAGAGATCGAGGCCGTCGCCGTCGGGAAGCGTGAGGTCGAGGACGATGACGTCGGGGGGCGTCGCCGCGATCGAGTCGAGTGCTTCGACCATGCTGGCAGCGCACCGCACCCGGTGGCCCGCAGCCCGAAGCGCACCACTGATCAACAACGAGGTGTCTGGGGCATCTTCGACCACGAGGATGTCTGCGTCAGGCACCGGAGCAGCGTAGCGATTGGCACCCCCCTCGGGTGTCACTCGCTTCGGGAGACGATGCGGACCCGTCATGCGTCACCCCGCTTCGTCGTGCCGGCGTGGCGCCGTGCTGTCTACGCTGCGACGATGCAGATCGCGGTGGTGGGTGGAGGTGTCGCCGGGCTCGGGGCAGCGCTGTCGTTGGGCCGAGCGGGGCACCCGGTCGTGGTGTTCGAACGTGACGACACGCCGATGCCTGCCGACCCGTCGGCGGCGTTCGGATGGGACCGCCGAGGCGCGCCGCAGGTGCGTCACAGCCACGCGTTCCTCGCCCGGCTCCGCAACCTGCTGCGCGACCACCACCCCGACGTGCTCGAGGCTCTGCTCGCCGCCGGCGCCACCGAGATGCGCTTCGGTGACGACCTGCCTCCCACGATCACCGATTTCGAGCGGCTGCCGGCCGACGACGATCTGGTGATGCTGGCCTGCCGTCGCACCACGTTCGAATGGGTCCTGCGGCGCGCCGTCATGGCCGAGCCCTCGGTCGAGCTCCGCACCGGGGTGGCCGTGGAGGGATTGGTGGGCACCGGGCTGCCGGGTCGTCCGCGCGTCACCGGGGTCCGCCTGCAGGGTGGTGCCGTCATCGACACCGATCTCGTCGTCGCGGCCTCCGGGCGGCGCGGCGCGGCCCCCGAGTGGCTCGAGGCGATCGGTGCGCCGCCCATCGTCGAGGAGGCCGAGGACACCGGCATCGTCTACTTCTCGCGGTTCTACCGACTGCGGGACGGCGCCGAGCACCCGCCGCGCTCGGGCCCGATCGGCGGCGATCTCGGGTACCTCAAGTACGGCGTGTTCGTGGGCGACAACCGCACGTTCTCCGTCACCCTGGCAACGCCCGTCGGCGACGATCAGTTGCGCCGCCTCCTGGCCGACCCGGCGGTCTTCGAGGCGGCGGCGCGTCAGCTCGTGGCTGCCGAGCCCTGGCTCGACGGCCGCGCCGAGGCGCTCGACGACGACGTCCACGTGATGGCCGGCCTCATGAACCGGTGGCGCGACCATCTGCCGGACGGCGAGCCCGTGGCCACTGGGTTCGTGCCGGTCGGCGATGCGGTCCTCTGCACCAACCCGTTGTACGGCCGTGGCTGCAGCACGGCGTTCTGGGGCGCCCATCTGCTCGCCAACGCCGTCGATGCCTACGGCGACGACACCCGCGAGATCGCGATGGCCTACGACGCGGCGCTGCGTGCCGAGATCGAGCCGTGGTACCGCAGCGGTGTGACGCAGGACGCCGAGGCGCGGCGTGTGGCTGCGGCGCTGCTCGCCGGCGCAGATCCCGACGGCGACACCGACGATCCCCGCACCTTCATGCGCGGAGTCTTCCGTGACGGGCTGTTGCCGGCGATGCGCACCGATGCCGTCGTGCTGCGGGCGTTCTTCCGCTCGCTCAACCTGCTCGATGCGCCCGACGCGATGGCCAAGGACCCCGAT
>JBEGOE010000184.1:0-3635 GCA_041182165.1 Actinomycetota bacterium | reverse complement strand
CCACCAGCGACGCCCACTGGTCGGCGCCCATCGCCACGGCGACCGCGAGTGCCAGGACACCGCACCAGGCGGGGCCGAACAACCGGTCGCGCAGCAGTTCGCCGCTGGCCTTGCGCCACGGCAGCACCGGAGCGACGGCCATGAGGAACAGCAGGACGAGGCCGATCGGCATGGTGAGCCGGTCGAAGAACGGCTGGCCGACTGCGATCTGGCGGTCCTGCAGCGCCTCGACGATCAGCGGGAACACGGTGCCGAGCAGCACGACGAAGGCGAAGAGCGTGAAGATGGCGTTGTTCGCGAGGAACGCACCCTCACGAGACAGCGGTGAGTCGATCGCTCCGGGCGACCGGAGACGATCGCCGCGCCAGGCGATGAGCGACAGCGACACCACCACGATGACCCCGAAGAAGCCGAGCAGCCAGGGCCCGATGCTGCCGTCGGCGAACGCGTGGACGCTGTTGATGATGCCGCTACGGGTGAGGAAGGTGCCGAGGATCGTGAGCGAGAACGTGGCGACGAGGAGGCTGATGTTCCAGACGCGCAGCATGCCGCGGCGCTGCTGGACGAGCACCGAGTGGATATAGGCCGTGCCCGTGAGCCATGGCAGGAAGCTCGCGTTCTCGACCGGGTCCCACGCCCACACGCCGCTCCAGCCGAGCACCTCGTAACTCCACCATCCGCCGAGCAGGATGCCGATGCTGAGGAAGCCCCAGGCGAACAACGCCCACCGGCGGGTCTCCATCAGCCAGCCCTCCCCCACGCGGCCGGTGACCAGTGCACCGATGGCGAAGGCGAACGGCACCGTGAACCCGACGTAGCCGAGGTACAGGATCGGCGGGTGGAACAGGACGAGGATGTGGTTCTGCAGCAGCGGGTTGGGGCCGGGGCCGTCCGTGACACCCGTGGCACCGGCGGCGAACACGTCGGTGGGGCCGAACGCGAGGAAGAAGAAGAACGCGGTGACCGCGAACATCGTGACGAGCGCCCATGCGATGAGCGGGTCGTCGAGCCGCGTGCGGTAGCGCCACATGATGATGGCCGTGTAGCCGGCCAGCGTCGCGAGCCACAGGAGGATGCTGCCCTCGAGCGCACTCCACAGCGCCGTGATGTTGAACAGCATCGGCGTGCTCCGCGAGCCCACCTGCTGGGTGTAGGCGAGCGAGAAGTCGTACGTGACCAGCGCGACGAGCATGACCACGACCGCCACGACGGCCGCGCCGACCGCGAGCCATGCGTAGTTCGGTGCGCTGCGCAGCACGCGCCGATCGTTCGTGATGGTGCCGTAGGCCAGCGAGAAGGCGCCGAAGAGCGACGCCATCAGGCCGAGGATGAGGGCTGCGTGGCCGAGGAGGCCGTTCACGCCTGCAGCGAGCATGCGTCCTGCGCTTGGTCGAGCCGGCCCTGGTTCTGTGCCTCGTACTCGTTCGAGTGCTTCACCTCGACGCGGTCACCCTGGAAAGTGCGCGTGACCGTGCCGTCCGCGGCGGTGGCCTCGTCGACCCGGCCGTGCACCACGACGGGCACGCACTCCTGGAAGATGCCGCCGGGGTCGCCGTCGTAGCGGACGGGCATCTCGACACCGTTGAAAGTGATGAGGAAGGTGGTGACCGCGCCGTCTCTCGCGACGGAGCCCTCCTCGACGTTGCCCTGCACCCGCAGCCGGCGACCGGCCTCGCAACCGCTCTTCGCGCCGATCTCGTCGACGTTGCAGTAATAGTCGATGGCGTTGCCGAGGAACTTCGTGACGATGACGCCGCTGCCCACCAGCACGAGCGCCAGCACGACGATGGCCGGCCAGCGCTTGCCGCGTTGGCGTACCGGCGGCGCGGCGGGGACGTCGCGCGGGCTCAGGTCCACGACTTGTCCTCGTCGGGCACCTGACGGGCCAGGGTGCGGCCACGCCGCAAAACCCACCAGGCGAGCGCTGCAGTGGAGCCCAGCGCGCTGACGTAGCTGAGGAGGATGAAACCCAGGTCCTTCATCAGAGCGCCTCGTTCCGCCGCTCGAGCAGCGCCCGGTCGAGGCCCCGGTCGTCGATCGCGTCCTCCATCGCCAGCACCCGCTGGCGGTGCAGCACGTACCAGACGTACATCACGGTGAACGCCACGGTGCCGACCAACAGTGCGAACAGCATCTGGCCGTCGAGCGTGACGTCGCTGGTGCGTCCGGCGACGCTGGCGTCCTGGTGGACCGAGCGCCACATCTTCACGCTGAAGTGCACGAGCGGGATCTCGACCACCGCCAGCAACGCGACGACGGCCGAACGTCGGGCCCGCTGGTCGTGGCTGCCGCCGAGGCCGCGCACGGCCAGGTACCCGATGTAGGTGATGAACATGAACGCCGTGGTGGTGACCCGCGCGTCCCACACCCAGAAGGTGCCCCAGCTGAGGCGTCCCCACAGCGAGCCCGTGAGGAGCGTGACGCCCATGTACAGGACGCCGATCTCGGCGCTGGCACCCGCGATGCGGTCCCACGTGAGCGATCGGGTGCGCTTCGACAGGTAGGCGGCCGACGAGATCGCCGTGACGATGAAGGCCAGGTACGCGACCCACACCGTGCCGACGTGCACGTACAGGATGCGCACGCTCTCACCCTGCACGACGTCGGCGGGTGTCGTGACCAGGCCGAGCAGCAGGAGCAGGGCGAACAGGGCGAACGTGGCGATGCCCAGCCAGCGTGTGGCGGGGGTGCCGGTGCCGGAGCGGGCGGGCACTGCGGCGGGCGCCGTGCCGTCGGTCTGCAGGTGGGTGGTGGCCACGTCGCGCTTCGCCTCATTCCTCGATGAGCGGACCGAAGGCGAGCGTGCCGCCGACGCCGAACAGCGTGGCGAAGATGACGAGCAGACCGACCCACGGCCACCCTTCACCCGTCGCCGCACCGCTGACGCCGAACGCCGCTTCGGTCGCTCGTGTTGCACCAATCAGTACGGGCGCCACCACCGGGAACAGCAGGAGTGGGAGGAGCGTCTCCCGGCCCTTGGCCCCGGCAGCGAGACCGCCATAGAGCGTACCGACGAATGCCAGACCGAGGGTCGCGGGAACCAGTGTGGTGACCAAGAGCACGGCACCCGCGGGGTCGAGCGTGGTGGCGTACAGGATGACGGACAGCACCACCAGCAGCAGCTCGAGCACGAGCAGCTGCAGCGCCAGCGCCAGCGACTTGCCGACGAAGATCCCGGCAGGGTTCACCCCCGCCACGCGGAGCGCGTCGAGGGCGCCATCGGCGGTCTCGATCGCGAACGAGCGCTGCACGACGATGAGCAGGCTGAAGATCGTGCCCAACCAGATGAGGCCGGGTGCCGTTCGCTTGAGGGCCGACTCGGAGTCGAGCGCGAAGGCGAACAGGACCATGACCAGCGCTGCGAACGGCAGCACCTGGTTCACGACGACCCGGCTGCGCAGCTCGACCCGGAGGTCCTTGGCAGCGATCAGGCGGGCGGTGCGGGCGAGGTTCACGGACGGGCCTCGCTCATGATCGGGCCTCGCTCATGATCGGGCCTCGTGCACCTGGCCGGCGACGACGTCGACCACCCGGGTGGCGAGCGAGCCGGCCCGTTCGAGCTCGTGGCTCGCCACCATGACCGTGGCGCCCGCATCGACGGCCGAGCGCAGCGTGGCGTCGAGCTCGTCACGCCC
>JBEGOE010000183.1:0-4193 GCA_041182165.1 Actinomycetota bacterium | reverse complement strand
CCGGTGTGCTGGCCCTGCGCCAGCGCGTCACCCTGGCCGGCGCAGCCGTGCTCGACCACGAGACCGTGCTCGGCGCCCGCCATCGCAGCCACGGGGCGCACGGCCCCTGGCGATGGATCCGATCGGTGGTCACCATCGCCGACGACGCGCCTGCTCAGGCTTCGGCCACGCTCGCCGACAGCCGCGCTGACGCAGTGTTCCCGCTGGCCGCCCGCTGCGCGCTGGCGACCTCCACAGCTGCGTCGCCGCCCTGTTGACCGACCCGCCATTGGTCTGACCATCAGACCGAAAAGGCGGAGTGGCAACTCGGACGAAACACTGGCGAAATCAGTCGTTCCTACCGTGCCCGCCCATGAGCTTCGACCTCGGCGCACGATTCGGCACGTTCGAGAGCCCCACGCGGCACGCGCTGCCGGCGACCCCCGACACCTGCTACTGGGGCTACATCGACCGCGACCAACTGCCGTGCCTCGTGGTCGACGATGGCGACATCATCGAAGTCGAAGCTGTCACCCACCACGCTGGTGACGCACCCGACCTGCTGATGGACGAGGGCATCACGGCGATCTGGGACACCATCGCGGAGGACACCCGCGGCCCGGGTGTGCACATCCTGACCGGGCCCATCCACGTGCGCGGTGCCGAGCCCGGCGACACGCTCGCAGTTCGCATCATCAGCATGACGCCCCGGATGCCGTACGGCTCGAACCTCGCCGCCAACTGGGGACTGCTCTACGACACCTACGGCAAGGAGCGCATCACGATCTACGGCCTCGACGACCACGAGCACGGCGAGGGCTTCACCTCGACCGCCAGCCCTCTGTTCGGCTTCGACTTCACCGCACGCCCGGTCTACGACCTGCCGGGGGTGATCTCGCCCCCGGACGCCGCTGCCCGCCAGCCGTTCGGGCGGCCGGTCACGGTGCCGGTACGGCCGCACTTCGGCGTGATGGGCGTGGCGCCGGCCACGGCGGGCCGGCTTTCGTCGATCCCTCCCAGCACCTTCGGAGGCAACGTCGACAACTGGCGGGTCGGGCCCGGAGCCACGATGTGTTACCCGGTGGCAGTGCCGGGTGCCAACCTCTACGTCGGAGACCCGCACTTCGGCCAGGGCGACGGCGAGATCTGCGGCACCGCGATCGAGGCCTCGCTCGACGCCGTCATCCAGGTGTCCGTGCTGAAGGGCATCGAGGCCACATCGCCGCTGCTCGAGACCGACACGCACTGGTTCACCCATGGCTTCGGTAGTGACCTCGACGAGGCCATGCGGATGGCCGCCGAGCAGATGCTGTGGTTGATGCGCCGCCATCTCGGGCTCTCCGCCGACGAGGCGTACTCGCTCGCATCGGTGGCGATCGACCTCGGCATCACGCAGGTCGTCGACGGCACGCTCGGCTGCCATGCCGCGCTCGCTCGCAACATCGTGTCGTGATCGGCCGCCGCGTCCTTGTGGCGGCCCACGTCTCCGACTATGGTCAGACCATCAGTCCAACGGGTGCGGGGCGCGCCCAGTGACGACGAGGGGGTCTCACCGATGCCGATCACGAGGATGAACCATGCGGTTCTCTACGTCCGCGATGCGCGACGTCATCAACAGTTCTACGCCGACGTCCTCGGGTTCACCCCGGTGATCGAGCACCCGCAGGGGGCGTTCGCCTTCATGCGCGCGCCGTCGTCCGAGAACCACCACGACATTGCGTTCTTCACGATCGGCGGCGCGGCCGCAGCCAGCGAGGCCGGAACCCGCACGGTCGGGATGTACCACCTGGCCTGGGAGGTGCCCACGCTCGCCGAGCTCGCCCAGATGCGCGAACGCCTGGCCGCCGCCGGTGCCCTCATCGGCGCCAGCGACCACGGCTGCAACAAGAGCCTCTACGCGAAGGATCCCGACGGCCTCGAGTTCGAGGTGATGTGGCTCGTCCCCGCCGAGCACTGGGGCGCGGCCGAGGACCAGGCGATCGTGGACCCGCTCGACCTCGACGGCGAGATCCGCCGGTTCGCAGCGGTGGGGCTCGCATGACCTCCACCAGCTTCGATCCCGTCACCCGTCGCACCGTCTCGGCCGAGATCCGCCAGCGTCTCGCCGATGCCATCCAGAGCGGCCAGCTCGCACCCGGCATGCCGCTGCCCGCCGAGCGCGTGCTCTGCCAGGAGTTCGGTGTTGCCCGCACCTCCGTCCGCGAGGCGATCCAGGGGCTCGTCATCGCCGGCTACATCGAGCGGCGCGGCAACCGTTCCGTCGTGGCCGAGCAGCTTCCGGCCATCAACTTCACCGGCGACGACCGCAAGGCCATGGTGAGCCAACTGTTCGAGGTGCGCCAGGTCATCGAGCCCGCCATCGCCGAGCTCGCTGCCCGCCGGGCCACCGAGTCCGAGCGCCACCAACTCGCCTCGCTCGCCGCTCGCGAGCCTCTCGAGCTCGAGGAGTTCCGCGCCATCGACCGCGAGTTCCACGCCACCCTCGCCCGTGCCTGCGGGAATCCGCTGCTGCACGAGGTGCACGCGAAGGCCCTCGCCTCGCTGTTCGGGTCGGGCGAGTTCTCGTCGCTCCTGTACGCCGAAGCCAACCGTGCCGAGGTCCTCGAGATCATCGAGTCGTCGTGCGATGCCCACCGGGCGATCGCTGACGCCGTGGTCCGGGGCCATACGCGCAAGGCCTGCGCTGCCGTCGTCGCCCACCTCGACGACGTCGAGCGCCGCATGTTGGAGCGCCTCCTGTGACCACACCCATGACCCCCTCCCCTCGGAACGACCCCCGCTACCTGTACTTCTTCGACGACGCCGAGTTCGTCCCCACCGACCGAGACGGCTTCCGCCGCCGGGTCGTCACGGGCGAGCACCTCGAGCTCTGGTTCTGGCGCATCGCCGGCGGGTCGACCGGCTCGTTCATGCACCAGCACGAGGCCAACGAGCAGCTGGGCATCATCATGCGCGGCACGCTCGACTTCCGGATCGGTGACCCCGACGACGACACGCGTCACCAGTTGGGCGCCGGCGACATGTACCTGGCCCACCCCTCCGTGTGGCACGGCGACAGCATCTTCGTGGGTGACGACGAGATGAACGAGGTCTGGATCCTCGACATCTTCTCGCCGCCCAGGCAGGAAAAGATCACGGTGCGGCCCGACGCGGCCGCCACCCCGAACTCACAGGAGGTGGCGCCGTGACTGCTGACTGGCGCCTTGCCGTCGACATCGGCGGCACGTTCACGGACGTCGTGCTGTTCGACGGCACATCAGGTCGTGTCGTCGTCGACAAGACCCTCACCACGCCCTCGGCACCGCTCGACGGCGTCCGTACCGGCGTGCGTGCCTTGCTCGCCAAGGCGGGGGTGTCGCCCTCCGACATCACCGCCCCCATCGTGCACGCCACCACGCTCATCACGAACGCGCTCATCGAGGGCAAGATCGGCCGGGCCGGGGTGGTCACCACCACGGGATTCGGCGACACGCTGCTGATCCGCAACGAGCATCGCTACGACATGTACGACCTGCAGATCGAGTTCCCGGCCCCGCCCGTGCCGCGCGACCGCGTCGTCGAGATCGGCGAGCGCACCAACCCGCAGGGCGTGGTCAGCGAGCAGCCGAGTGCTGCCGAACTCGACGCCATCACCGAGCAGCTGCGCGCTGCGAGGGTGGAAGCGGTGGGCGTCTGCCTCATCAACTCGTACGCCAATCCGGCGAACGAGCGCATCGTGGCCGAGCACCTGCGCCGCGAGCTCGGTGTGCCCGTGTGCATCTCGGCCGACATCTCGCCCCAGATCCGCGAGTACCCGCGCATGATCACCACGGCGTGCAACGCAGCCACCATGCCCGTCATCGGACCATACCTCGACGAGCTGCAGAAGTGGCTCGCCGCCGAGGGCTTCGGTGGCTCGGTGCTCATGATGCTGTCGAACGGCGGCGTGGTGTCGGCCGACGACGCCGCTCGCGCCCCCATCCGCCTCGTCGAGTCGGGCCCCGCTGCCGGTGCGCTGGCCGGCAGCTGGTTCGCACGCCGCATGGACGAGGAGCGGCTGTTGTGCTTCGACATGGGCGGTACCACGGCCAAGTCGTGCCTCATCGAGCACGGCGAGCCCGAGCTCACCAATACCTTCGAGGTCGCCCGCATCTACCGATTCAAGAAGGGATCGGGCTTTCCCGTTTCGGTGCCCTCCGTCGACCTCGTCGAGATCGGCGCGGGCGGCGGAAGCC
>JBEGOE010000182.1:0-3584 GCA_041182165.1 Actinomycetota bacterium | reverse complement strand
GTCCTGGGCGCGGCGGTTGAACTTCTGGAAGCTCCAGCCGGCGCCCTGCATCTTCGGGACGCGGATCTCGGTGAGCAACTCGTCGTCGGCCAGTGCCGTCTGGAGGAACCCCTGGAAGAAGTCGGCTGCTGCGATCTCGCGGGTGCCGTTCGGGCCCTGCGCGACGTAGGTGGCGCCGAGCGCCAGCGTCGTGGCGGGCAGGTCGCTGGCCGAGTCGCTGTGGGCGATGGAGCCGCCGATGGTGCCGCGGTGACGCACCTGCGGGTCGCCGACGTGGCCCGCGGCGTGGGCGAGCAGCGGTACGTGCTCGGCGAGGATCGGGCTCTTCTCGACATCCATGTGGCGTGTGAGCGCACCGATGGCGATGTGATCGCCGGCGTCGCGGATGTACGACAGGTCAGGGATGCGGGCGATGTCGATGAGGACGGCCGGCTGGGCGAGGCGGAGCTTCATCAACGGCAGCAGGCTGTGCCCGCCGGCGAGGAGCTTGGCGTCGTCACCGTGCTGACCGATGAGGCTGATGGCCTCCTCGGCGGAGCCGGCGCGGATGTAGTCGAATGCTGCGGGGATCACGAGGTTGCTCCTTGGCGGATCGCTGACTGGACGGTCTGGGGACGGGCGGGTGTGGACATGTCGGGTGTGACCGTGGCCGATGCGGGCTGGTCAGTTCCCACCGGCGGCGGCGAGCACGGCTTGGACGATGTTGTGGTAGCCCGTGCAGCGGCAGAGGTTGCCCTCGAGGCCGATGCGGACCTCCTCCTCGGTGGGGTGCGGGTTCTCCTGCAACAGGCTGGTCGCTGCCATCACCATGCCGGGCGTGCAGTAGCCGCACTGCAGGGCGTGGTTCTCCATGAAGGCTTGCTGCATCGGGTGGAGCGTGCCATCGGCTGCAGCCATGCCCTCGATGGTGGTGACCTCGCACCCGTCCGCCTGTGCGGCGAGGATGGTGCAGCTCTTCACGGCCTCGCCATCGAGGTGGAGGCTGCATGCGCCACAGGACGAGGTGTCGCAACCGATGTTGGTTCCGGTGAGGCCGAGCACCTCGCGGACGTAATGGACGAGCAACGTGCGCGACTCGACATCGCTGTCGTGAGCCGTTCCGTTGACAGTGACACGGATCTGCATGATGGAGAGTCCCCTTCGACGTTCCTGTTCGTGTGCCCCCAATGGCAGGTCACATCATGCCCCAAACGAACGGCCGCCGCGGCAGGGAGCGTCATTCGGGTGATTTCCGGGCGGAAGCCCGCCGAAGAGAGCTGAGCTCTTGTTCAGGTCGCGGTACTCGGGGTTAGAATCAACACTGGTGACAGAGATCGACGACATCGCACTCCATCGGCTACGCAAGGACGGGCAGAGGCTCACGACGGGCCGACAGCTCCTTCTGCGCACGCTCGAGGACGCAGGAGGCCCGATCACGATTCCCGCCATCCTCCGCCGGCAGCCGACGCTTGCCCAGAGTTCCGTGTACCGCAACCTCGCCGTGCTCGAGCACGCGGGGCTCGTCAGCAAGATCTCGATGGGTGACGAGCACGCGCACTACGAGCTCGGTGAAGAGATCACCAACAACCACCACCATCACCTCGTGTGCACCTCGTGCGGCTCCGTCAGCGATGTCACGCTCAGCGCAGCTGCCGAGCGGTCGCTCGACAAGGCGCTGCGCGAGGCGGCAGGCGGTGCGTCGTTCGAGCTCGAGCACCACCGCCTCGATCTGCTCGGCCGTTGCGCCGAGTGCGTCGCTGCCGGTCGCTGACACGCCCCGCAGCGCCGACCAGATCCGTAGACTCGGCGCCCGATGAGCACTGCGACCGATGTTCGCGCCGGCGAGAAGCTGGCCCTGATCCTCACGGCAGACGACCCCACCGATGGGCTGTGGGCGGCGCAGGACGACGGCTTCTTCCGAACGAGCGTCCCCGAGATCGGTGCACTCGCGATGGAGCAGGATCCCGTCCACCGACACAAGGATGTTCTGACGCACACGTTCATCGTCGTGGCGAACACCTCGCCGCGCCTCGTGGTGCGTCTCGCCGCACTGTTCCACGACGTCGGCAAGAGCCGAACCCGCCGCTTCCAGCGGGGCAAGGTGACGTTCCATCACCACGAGGCGGTGGGCGCCCGCATGACCACCGAGCGGCTCGCCGCGCTGGGGTACGACGCGTCGCTCGTCGACGACGTGTCCCGCCTCGTCGAGCTGAGCGGCCGCTTCCACGGCTACCAGCACGGGTGGGAGGACTCGGCCGTACGGCGCTACGCCCGCGACGCCGGCCCGCTGCTCGGTGACCTGAACGAGCTCGTCCGCTGCGACTGCACCACACGCCGTCCCGAGAAGGTGCGCGGGCTCCAGCGCCGCATGGACGAGCTCGAGGAGCGGATCCGGGTGCTGGCCGCCGCCGACGCCCGGCGGGCCGAACGGCCCGAGCTCGACGGGACGGCGATCATGGAGCTGCTCGGCATCGGGCCCGGTCGCACGGTCGGCGAGGCGCGCGCCATGCTGCTTGCGCACAAGCGGACGCACGGTGCCCCCGATCACGACGAAGCGGTGACGCTCGTGCAGGCGTGGTGGGCGTCGCACTCGTCGAACCCGTCGAACCCGTCGACTGTGGGCTGACCCCGCCTCAGGTCACCGCACCGTGGGCGAGGCCGGCGAGGGCGCCGGCAGCGACGAGCCACGCCGTGTTCGGCCGCCGCCACAGCAGCACTGCGAGCGCTGCCGCGCCGAGCATCGAGGTCAGCGGATCGACGAACGCGCTGTCGGCGAGTCTGAGTGCGGCCGCGGCCATGAGGCCCATCGACGCAGCGTTCACGCCGTCGAGTGCGCTCCCCGCCCACACCGATCGACGAATGACCGGCGTGATCCGGCCGAGCAGGGCGACGAAGACGAACGCCGGGGCGAAGATCGCGATGGTGGCAACGGCAGCACCGCCGAAACCGGCCACCTGGTACCCCACGAACGTCGCCGTGGTGAACACCGGGCCGGGTGTGAACTGGCCGATCGCGACGGCGTCGAGCAGTTGCCGCTCGGTGAGCCAACCGAGCTCTTGCACGAGGTCTCGCTCGAGGAACGACACGAGTACGTACCCGCTGCCGTAGAGCACTGCGCCGATCTTCAGGAACACGAGCCCGAGCCGCATCAGGTCGGGATCCTCCGATGCGACGGTGGCGTACCGCCCCCGACCGCCGAGCGGCAGCCACATCAGCGCCCCGGCGGCGCCGGCGCCCAATCGGTGGCGCTGCTGCCATGCGACGGTGAGGGCTGCGCCTCCGGCCAACAGCAGCAGCTCGCTGACCCCGATCAGCCACAGCACGGTGGATGCCAGCATCACGAGGCCGAGCTGCACGTCCTTGACGGCGGTGCGCCCGAGGGCGACCACGGCGTGGGCGACGATCGCCACGATGACCGGCACGATGCCGTAGCTGAGGTCGAGCGCCGTCGGGGTGGTGCCGTATCGGTCGTAGAGCACGGCGATCGTGAGCACGATGGCGACCGCCGGCAGGATGAACCCGCACGCGGCAGCGATGAACCCGCGCCACCCGGCGCGACTCAACCCGAGGTGCACGGCGAGCTCGGTGGAGTTCGGCCCGGGCAC
>JBEGOE010000181.1:0-5510 GCA_041182165.1 Actinomycetota bacterium | reverse complement strand
GCGGCGACGTGGCCGCCACGGTGGCGGCAGGCGCCGGCGCGGGCGCCGAAGGCTACGGCCTGGTGAGCAACTCGTCGCGGGCGAGCCTCTACGCGTCGGCCGGCGACGACTTCGCCGAGGCGGCACGAGCTGCCGCCATCGCCACACGCGACGAGATCAGGTCGGCCGCGATGTCGCGCTGAGGCAACTTGGTCGGCTGGCATGTCGCTCGGCGACATGCCAGCGACACAGTTCGTGCGGGTTGGGGTCAGCCGGCCAGCGTGGCGACGCTGATGATGCCGGGTGACTGCCGCAGCGCTGCGATCACCTGATCGGGCACGACGGCCGTGGGGGCGATCAGCATGACGGCGGTGCCGGGCTCGGCTGCACGACCGACGTCCATGTCGGCGATGTTCACGCCGGCATCGCCGAGCAGAGTGCCGACCGTACCGATGACGCCGGGACGGTCGTCGTTCTTCACCATCAGCATGTGCGCGGCCGGGGGCACGTCGAACGAATGGTCGTCGATGAACACGATGCGCTGCTCGCCGCGGCGGCCGACGATGGCGCCCGAGATCGAGTGGTCGCCGCCCCTGACGGTGAGCAGGTTGACGAAGTCGGCGGCAGTGGCGCAGTTCGTCTCGCGCACGTCGACACCGTGGTCCTTCGCGAGCTGCGGTGCGTTCACGTAGGTGACCTGCTCGTCGCTCATGTAGCCGAAGAAGCCCTTGAGTGCAGCCAGCGTGACGATTCGGGTGTCATACCCGGCGATGTCGCCGTCGCAGCACACCTCGATGGTGCCGGGCGCACCACCGGACAGCGAGGCGAACAGGCGGCCGAGCCGCTCGGCCAGCGGCAGGTACGGCCGCAGGGTCTCGTTGGCCTCGGCGGCGTTGACGTTCACGGCGAAGGGCACGAAGTCGCCGGCGAGCGCGAGCTGCACCATGTCGGCGATGGTGTCGCCGGCCTTGTCCTGTGCCTCGCGCGTCGACGCTCCGAGGTGGGGGGTGACCACCACGCTGTCGAGCTCGAACAACGGCGACGACGTGGTGGGCTCGGTGACGAACACGTCGAGCGCAGCACCGGCGATGATCCCCTCGCGGATGGCGTCGGCGAGGGCCTGTTCGTCGACGATGCCGCCGCGTGCGACGTTGATGACGCGCAGCGACGGCTTGGCCTTCAGCAGGAGGTCACGGTCGATGAGGCCGGTCGTCTCCTTCGTCTTGGGCAGGTGGATCGTGAGGAAGTCGGACTCGGCGACGAGCTGGTCGAGCGCCATGAGCTCGACGCCCATCTGACGGGCGCGGTCGGCCGAGACGAACGGGTCGAAGGCCACGAGCCGCATTCCGAACGCCCTCGCCCGGTCGGCGACGAGCTTGCCGATGCGGCCGAGACCAACGACACCGAGGGTCTTGTCGGCGAGCTCGACCCCCTCCCAGCGGCTGCGCTCCCAGCGGCCGGCCGTGAGCGCCGCGTGTGCCTGGGGCACGTTGCGGGCCTGTGCGAGCAGCAGCGCCATCGTGTGCTCGGCGGCGGAGATGATGTTGCTCTGCGGGGCGTTGACGACCATGACACCGCGACGGGTGGCGGCCTCGACGTCGACGTTGTCGAGGCCGATGCCGGCTCGGCCGACGACCATCAGGTCGGTGGCGACGTCGAGCACCTCGGCGGTCACCTGGGTGGCCGACCGCACGATCAGCGCGTGCGCGCCGACGATGTGGGTGAGGAGTTGAGCGAGGTCGAGCTGGACGTCGACCTGGTGGCCGGCTGCCCGGAGTCGATCGAGACCACCATCGGCGATCTCTTCGGTGACGAGGATGCGGGCCATCGGGCTCCATCGTTACCCGCCACCCACCGCAATCGGAAGCGGATGAACAAATCGTTCATGCCGCGAGTCGGGTCGGCGGTACCCGGCTCTCGCGTAACCTGCCGATCCGTGGGCGCGGAGGTGGGCGAAGTCGAACGGTGGTTCATCCGGCGAGGGGTGCCGCACTTCATCGACGAGTACACCCCGACCACCGACATCTGGAACCGCAGCCTCCCGATGCTCGTGATCGCATATCTGGCCGGAGGGCTGAACGCGCTCGACCTCCACACCTGGACCTGGCAGCGCAACGCCGTCACGGCGATCATCGTGGTGCTCGTGCTGGTGGGCGGCTGGATCGTCGTCAACCTCGCCCGAGGCCGGGGGGCACTCGCCGTGCCCGACGTCGTGGGCGTCCCCGAGCTCGCGCTGTTCATCATCGGGCCCACCCTGCCATCGCTGCTGTTCGGCCAGTGGGGCGATGCGGCGCAGACGCTGATCGAGGGCTTCGCGGTGCTCGCCCTCGTCTTCCTGGGCACCAGCTACGCCGTGGTGGCGCTGCTCGGATGGGCGGCGCGGCGCAGCGCCGCCCAACTGGCCAGCCTCGCCAGCCTGGTGGTGCGTGCGCTGCCACTGCTGCTGCTGTTCACCACGTTCCTCTTCATCAACGCCGAGGTGTGGCAGGTGGCCGGCACGCTCACCGGCGCTCCGTACGTGGCCACCCTGACGATCTTCTTCCTGCTCGGCGCCGTGTTCGTCCTGTCACGGGTGCCCGGGCTGATGCGCGGGCTGGCGACGTTCGGGTCGTGGGACGAGGTGCGAGAGGCCTCGGCAGGCACCCCGGCCGAGGCGTTGGCACTGCCGACCTCGGGTCCCGTGCCGCCGTTCCCGCTCTCGAACCGACAGCGGCTCAACGCCGGGATGGTGACGGTGTTCAGCCAGGCGCTGCAGATCACGTTCGTGGCGCTGCTGCTCACCCTGTTCTTCGCGCTGTTCGGCTTCCTCGCGATCCCCGAGGCCACCACGGCGGCGTGGACGCAGCTCGAGGCCGTCGACGTGCTGGCCAGCGTCACAGTGGGCGACCGGGTCCTCGTCATCAGCGAGCCATTGCTCCGGGTCGCCGGGTTCCTCGGCGCGTTCACCGGGATGTACTTCACCGTCGTGCTCTCGACTGACGCGACCTACCGCGACGAGTTCGCCGACGATGTCGCGCCGCAGATCCGCCAGGCGTTGGCCGTCCGGGTCGCATATCTGACGGATCGGCTGCGCATCGAGCCGGCTTGAACCAGTAGCTTTCGCTGCATGTCGCACCCGTTCCTGTCCCCAGCCTGGATGGAGGCCGCCAAGGCCATCCGCGAGAAGTACGCCGATCAGGCCACCAAAGTGGCCACCGTCATCCGCATGAACCAGGTGATCACCGACGTCCCCGACAGCGTGCATCTCGAGGCCACGATCCGCACCTACCTCGACACGTCGTCCGGGTCGGCCGAGCTCGAGCTGGGTGAGCTCGAGACGCCCGACCTCACGATCACCACCGACTACGAGACTGCCCGCAAGCTGTTCGTCGAGCAGGACCAGGCGGCCGGCATGCAGGCGTTCATGTCCGGCAAGATCAAGGTGCAGGGCGACATGATGAAGATGATGTCGCTGCAGACGGCAATGCCCCAGGACGAAGTCGCAAAGACCATCGCCCAGGAGATCAAGGACATCACCATCTGATCGGCGGTGGCGCGATCGGCGCCACCCCCACGTGGTCAGCTCGGGCGGCGCAGCGGTGCGAGCGCGTCGGCCAGCTCGGACACCGACCACGTCGAGTCGCGGTCGACTCCCTCACCCCGCGACCAACTCTCGATGATCGTCACGTTGCCGCCCTGCACGAGGAACGTCTCGCCGGTGAAGGCGCAGTCAGCTGACGCCAGGTAGGCGACCAGCGGCGAGATGTTCGCCGGGTCCCACTGGTCGAACACACCCTCCTTGGGCGTCATGATGTCCTCGAGGCCGGGCGTGGCGAGCGTGAGCCGGGTGCGTGCGCCAGGCGCGATCGTGTTGCTCTTCACGTTGTAGCGGACGAGCTCTTTCGCGACGATCTGGCTGAAGGTGGCGATGCCCGTCTTGGCGGCGCCGTAGTTGGCCTGACCGGGGTTCGCGAAGAGGCCCGACGTCGACGACGTGTGCACCAGGTTGCGGGGCTTGCTGATGCCGGCCTTGTGCTGCTCGCGCCAGTAGGCGGCGGCCCAGCGGGTGGGCGCGAAGTGACCCTTCAGGTGCACTGCGATGACGGCGTCCCACTCGTCCTCGGTCATGTTCACCAGCACCCGGTCGCGGAGGATGCCGGCGTTGTTCACCAGGATGTCGAGGTCACCGAACGCCTCGATCGCCGAGTTGATGAGACGCTGTGCACCTTCCCAGTCGGCCACGTTCTCGCCGTTCACGACGGCCTCGCCGCCCATCGCACGGATCTCCTCGACCACCTGCTGGGCGGGAGACATGTCGGCGCCGGTGCCATCGTTGGTGGCGCCGAGGTCGTTGACGACCACCTTCGCTCCCTCGGCAGCGAACAGCAGTGCGTGCTCGCGGCCGATGCCGCGCCCCGCGCCGGTGATGATGGCGACGCGACCGTCGAGTGCACCCATCTGCTACCCCTGTCCTCTCGTGGCGCGGAGCGCCGTGGCGCGTGCCGCCGTGTGGGGGAACTTAGCCAGCGGGCACGCCGAAGACGAGATCGACCGCCGTTCCGCGTGGGAATACCTCGCCGCCGGCCAGGGGGACCCCATTCACCGACGAGCCCGTGTTGACCCCGGCAGGATCGCCGCTGACCACGCCGACCGTGAAACCGGCAGCCGCCAACGCTTGGGCGGCCTGGTCGGGGGTGAGACCGCCGAGCGGCGGCACCGTCACCACATCCGGTCCCTTCGACACGGCGACGGTGACCGAGGCGCCGGGGGCGAGCCCGGTGCCGGCGGCCGGGTCCTGGCGGGCGATGCCCCCAGCGGGGACCGTGGGGCTGAACTCGTCGGGCACCTGGACCAGCACGAGGTCGAGCGCTGCGAGCTGCGCCGTCGCATCGGCCACCGACAGCCCGGCGAGGGCGGGGACGACCCGCGGCTCCGGCCCGCCCGAGACCACCGCCGACACGAGGGTGCCCGGGAGCACGGTGTCACCGGCGACGAGGCCGGGCTGCGACGGCACCGACCACGACAGGATCGTGCCGGCCGGCACCGTCTCGTCGAACACCTGCTGGTCGGCCTGCAGAGCGAGCCCGAGAGCGACGAGCGTGGCGTTGGCCTCGTCGACGGTGGCGCCCGTGATGTCGGGCAGCACCCGCGGCGCCGGTCCCTTGCTGATGACGACGGTGAACGCACCACCCTCGGCGATGGACGTGCCGGCGGCCGGGTCGGTGCGGATCACGACGTCGAGCAGGACGTCGTCGCTGAACTCCTCGACGACGGTGACGTCCCAGTCGAACTCGCTCACCATGTTGAGTGCTTCGCCCTGCTCGATACCGGCGAGCACCGGCACGGTGTGGCTGACGGTGCGGCCGACGAACCAGGCGAGCACCCCGCCGGCCGCCAGCGCCAGGAGCACGACGAGCACCGTGACCACCAGTCGGCGGCGACCGCTCCGCTCGAGCGGCGCAGGGGCCTCGTCATCGGCGGGCGGCGGCGGTGGGACCGCTGCGGCATCGACGGCTGCCTGTCTCGAGGTCGTCAAGAGGCCGGCGGAGAAC
>JBEGOE010000180.1:0-3305 GCA_041182165.1 Actinomycetota bacterium | reverse complement strand
GTACTGGCCGTGGTCGCGGGTGACGAACACGTGGTCGGCACCCAGCTCGGCCGCCAGCGCCGGCACGACGTCGGCGGGATCGCCGTGGCGGTACACGAGCACTCCGCCCAGCTCGTCGTCGAGCGCTCGCAGCACGGCCGCCAGGTGCGCCAGCCGCGGGGCTCCGGCCGCGCGCAGGAACACCGGGTCGACCACGAACAGCGGGACGACGTCTCCCATCTCGTGAGCCGCGGCAAGGGCGGGGTGATCGGCGAGGCGGAGGTCGCGGCGGAACCAGAGGACGGAACGAGGCATCACGGGCAGCGTGTCCCATCGCCGGTCTCCGTGTCGCATCCTGCACCGGCTCTGAACGCGGTGTTCGACCACCGCGAGGATGCGCTCGTGCTCGTCGGCTGGAACCTGTCCGGCAACCGAGGCGCTCCGGGTCGGCGGCCCGCCGGCGGGCGTGGCATCGTTCGTGGCGCGGCGCCCGGCGCCGCGTCCAGACACCACTCACTCTCTGCGGGGTTCCGACATGGCTGATTTCACCGGTAAGACCGTGCTCATCACGGGAGCGTCCTACGGCTTGGGGGAAGGGTTCGCGCACGGCTTCGCCGCGGCGGGCGCCTCGCTCGTGCTCACGGCTCGCTCGGCCGACGCGCTCGAGTCGGTGGCGGCCGCATGCCGCGCCGCCGGCTCGCCGAAGGTCACCGTCGTCCCCGGCGACGTGTCGGTCGAGGCCGACGTGATCCGGGTGGTCTCGACCGCGATCACCGAGCACGGCCGCGTCGACGCACTCGTCAACAACGCCGGCGTGAGCGACCTGCGCGGCGTCGCCCCCGAGCAGTTCGACATGGAGACGTGGAACTGGATCATGTCGGTCGACCTCAACGGCGCGTTCATGTACCTCCGCGAGGTCGGCCGGCACATGCTCGCCAGCGGCGGCGGCTCGATCGTCAACATCTGCTCGATCATGGCCAACGGGGCCAACGAGATGAACGTCATCGCGTACACGGCCGCCAAGGGCGCGCTGCGCAACGTCACCCTGCAGCTCGGCTGCGAGTGGGCCGACCGCGGCGTCCGGGTGAACGCCGTGTCACCCGGCTTCATCATGACCGACATGGTCCGTCCAGCGCTCGAGGGCCTCGGCATGGACAAATGGATCGCCAGCCGCACACCCATGCGCCGGTTGGGTGATCTGGACGAGATCGTCAAGCCGGTCATGTTCCTCGCGTCGGACGACTCGAGCTACATCACCGGCCACGACCTCGCCGTCGACGGCGGCACGAACGCGTCGAACGGCACCTATCAGATCCCTCCGATCCACCAGGAGTGGAACGCCGACACGATGCCCCGCATCGGCAAGGGATACGAGGGCATCGTGCCCCGTCCGGACTGGTACGAGGCGCTCGCGGGAGGCATCCCCGGGATCCATTATCCGTTGCCGGAAGCGTGATTCCGAAAGTTGTCGCTCCGATGAACGAACGAGCGCGTCCAGTCGGCTAGAACACCATCAGCACTCAGTGGGTCCATCCCGCTGAGCGCACGTGACGGGCCGGGGGCCTGCCATGACATCGTGATCAAACCGGTCGTCAGACCGAAGCAATCAAAACCCACCGGAGCAGCGACCATCGTTGCTCCATGACATGGTGACTGAGGGGGAACCATGAGTTCACGTTCCGTTCCGCGGGCGCGTACTGCGCTCGCACTTCTCTGCGGGATGGCACTGACCGTCGCCGCCTGTGGCAGTGACGATTCGTCGTCACCTGCCAGCAGCGCTGCGCCGGCCGATACCACTGCGGCCACGACGGCAGCGACCACTGCCGACACGACCGCCCCTGCCGACACGACCGCCACCACCGAGGGGTCCGGCGTCAGCGGGATCTCCGACGAGACCGGCGGCATCGGTGCTGAGCAGTTCGCAGCCGATCTGACCGCTGCGGGCGAGAACCCGCTGAAGGCCGAGGGCGACCCGATCATCATCGGCTTCCAGAACCCGGAAGGTGACCCGAACGGTTCGTTCCCCGAGTTCTCGCTGGCTGCCGAGGCGACCGTCGAGTACATCAACAACGAGCTCGGTGGCCTCGGCGCCGACATCGCCAATGGCAAGCCGGGTCGTCCGATCCAGCTCGAGGTCTGCAAGATGGCGATCGCTCCCGATGACTCGCAGCGCTGCGCCAACGAGCTGCTCACCAAGGAGCCCGCGCTCGTCTTCTCGAGCCTCAACTTCTTCGGCAACCACTTTCCGACGTACGCCGCGGCCGAAGTGCCGGTCATCGTCATCACGCCAATCACGGTCGGTGACTTCACCTCGCCCGGCGTGTACGCGATCGGTGGCGGCGGTGGCTGCCTCGGCGTCCACACCGGCCTGGTCGAGTTCGCGACCAGCGAGTTCGGTGACATCGAGCGCCTCGGCATCCCGTGGGCCGACACGCCTCCCGGCGTCGTCTGCTACTACGACCTCGAGAAGAAGCCGGTCGACGTGCTGAACGGCTCCGTCCCCGGCGAGGGCGCTCGCGCCGGTTCGATGCCGAACCTCACCAGCATCGGCGTGCCCGTGAAGCCGGCTACCGCCGACGTCACCCCGCTCGTCACCGAAGTCCTCGACTTCGACCCGCAGGTCGTGATCTTCTCGAGCCAGGGTGCCGACTGCTGGAACTGGGTCGACGGCATGGGCCGGCTCGGCTGGACCCCCGACCAGGTGCCGTTGGTGCTCTCGGGCGCCTGCATCGACTTCGACGCCATGGCGGCTGCCGGCGACCTCGCCAAGGGCATCTACTTCGTGGGCGCCCCCGGCGCCGTGCTGAACCCGATCGACTCGATCGAGGATCCCCGCGACAAGTTCGAGGCCACCATCTACCAGACCAAGCTCATCGAGTACGGCCTGGATCCGGGTGAGCTCAACAAGGGCTTCGCGACGCAGGCGGCCACCGGCCTCCTGTCGCTGTGGTCGTACGGCAGCCGGATCGCCCGCGAGGGCGGCGAGGTCACTGGCGAAGCCCTCGGCGCGGCGTACGCCGCCTCGAATGGCGATCACCTGTTCGGCTCCACCCCGCTGTCGTGCGCGACGGCACCGGCGCCGTACGTTGCGGTGTGCAACTCCGAGGTCAGCGCCACCCAGTGGGACGGCGAGCAGCTCGTCCCGGTCCGCAGCCGCTTCACCGGCCTCGACCTGGTTGCCGGTACCGCGCTGAAGCCCGGTCCCGACGCCTGATCCACGAATCACGCCCTGACCGGTGCCCTCGGGTGCCGGCCAGGGCGCTTCGTTCACACCATGTGTGACGGTGGTGGGGGGGGGGGGGGGGCCCCCCCCCCCCCCCCACCAC
>JBEGOE010000179.1:0-2753 GCA_041182165.1 Actinomycetota bacterium | reverse complement strand
GGTCTCCCACCTGGTCGGCCATCGTGAACGGACCGGGGTGGGGTGACGAACGGCCGTAGCCACGCCGGTCGTACCGGAGCACACGGCAGACACGATCGATCTGGCGGCTCACCTTCAGCATCCCCGTCGAGCGGTCCATCGAGCCGTGCACCAGCACCACGAGCGGACCGTCCGTCGGGCCCACCTCGTCCGACCAGATGCCGCGCTCGTCGCGGTCGGCGCGCTGGTCGTGGTGGATCACCTCATCGGACGTCATGCGACCCGCACGATACGCAGCACGTCGGTGGCCGCACCGCCGGGCCGATCGGGCGCTCCGGCGAGGACGAGCACCACCTGCCCGGACGACACGAGACCGTGCTGGACCGCGGTCTCGACGGCGAACCAGACCAGTTCGTCGGTGGAGTGGTAGGTGTCGACCACGAGCGGCGTGACGCCCCACGACAGCGTCATCGTGCGGACGGTGCGCTCGTCGGGCGAGAGACCGATGAGCGGCGGCGTGGGACGGAACCGAGCCATCGCCCGAGCGGTGCGCCCCGACGTGGTGCAGCACAGGATCGCATCGGCACCGGCATCGACGGCGGCCAGACCGGCGGCGTGGGTGATCGCCATCGTGATCCGGTCGGGCCCGTCGGGCCACTGGCGGCGCTGCATCCGGCCGAGCCGGCTGCCCCACGCGCTGTAGCTCGCTTCCATCTCGGCACGCAGCGCGATCCGCCGCATCGCCTCGACGACCGCGACCGGGTCATGACCGATTGCGGTCTCGGCCGACAGCATCAGCGCATCCGTGCCGTCGAACACGGCGTTGGCGATGTCGCTCACCTCGGCACGCGTGGGCGACGGCGAGGTGATCATGCTCTCGAGCACCTGGGTGGCGGTGATGACGGGAACGCCCATCTCGACGCAGTGACGCACGATGCGCTTCTGCAGGTGCGGCACGTCCTCGAGCGGGCACTCGATGCCGAGGTCGCCGCGGGCCACCATGATGGCATCGGCCTCGGCGGCGATCTCCTCGAGCGCGGCCACGGCCGGCAGGGTCTCGATCTTGGCGACGAGGTGCGGGCACGGATCGCCGACGGCGGAACGGACGGCCGCGATGTCGGCAGCGCTGCGGACGAACGAGACGGCGAGGAAGTCGACCCCCTCGCGAGCCATGACGACGGCCAACGAGAGGTCCTCTTCGGTGGGTGTGCGCAAGCGCATCCGCTCGGACGGGATGTGCACGCCGGGCCGGCCCTGCGTGGTGCCGCCCGTGATGATGCGGGTCGTCGCCTGCGTGTCGGTGACCTCGTCGACCTGCACCGAGATCGCGCCGTCACCGATGACCACGCGATCGCCGGGGTGGAGGTCGTGCAGCAGAGTGGCGTACTCGACGTGGAAGCAGTCGACGGTGCTGTCGCCCTCACCGGCGACGAGCACGAGGCGTTCGCCGGCGACGAGCCGCACGCCGTCGGCGGGCAGTTGGCCGGCGCGGACCTGCGGGCCCGGCAGATCGGCGAGCACACCGACCGTGCAGCCCGTGCGGGCCGATGCAGCACGCACGTCGTGCAGGCGCCGCCCGTGCTCGTCGACCGAGCCGTGGGAGAGGTTGAGGCGGACGACGTCGACCCCCGCCAGCAGCAGGCGGTCGAGCCCGTCTGGTGAGGTGCTGGCCGGGCCGAGCGTGGCGACGATCTTCGTCCTGGACTCCATGGCCACCATTCAAGCCTGCTATTCAGGTGGCATGGAGCTTCTGCTGATCCGACACGGCCTGCCCGTCCGCCGAGAGCTCGAGGAAGGCATCGCCGACCCGGAGCTCGCCGAAGCGGGCCTGGCCCAGGCGCAGCACCTGGCCGAGTACCTGTCGAGCGAGACCATCGATGCCGTGTACGCCTCTCCCCTGCGTCGGGCGTTCCAGACGGCGCAGCCGCTGGCCGCCTCGCAAGGCCGCGAGATCGTGGTGGTCGACGACATCGCCGAGTGGGACCGCCACTCGAGCGAGTACGTGCCCATCGAGGAACTGAAGGCGGCGAACGACCCGCGCTGGCAGGCGATGCTGCGCGGCGAGTGGAACGTCCACGAGGAGTCCCCGGACGAGTTCCGCGCCCGCACCGTCACGGCGATCGAGAAGCTGATCGACGCGAATCGCGGCCAGTGCATCGCCGTCGTGTGCCACGGCGGCGTGATCAACGGCTACCTGTCCCACGTGCTCGGCCTCGGCATGCAGCAGGGTTTCTTCTACCCCAACTACACGTCCATCCACCGCGTGGCGGCGGCGAGCTCGGGTGAGCGCAGCATCGTCACCATCAACGAGACGGCGCACCTGCGCAGGACCGGGCTGCCCATGGGGCTGTTCCAGGGCATCTGACCGCACACTCCGATGGCGACCATCGACGACCTCGCCGGCTTCCTCGACGCGTCGCGGTCGCCGTTCCACGCCGCGGCGTCGGCGGTCTCCGCACTGACCGACGCCGGCTTCGCCCCCCTGTCGCTCACCCAGCCGTGGGTCACCGTGCCGAGTGCGGGGTTCGTCCTCTGCGGTGCGTCGGTGGTCGCCTTCCGGTTGGCAGCGACCACGCCCGACCCCGTCACGGGTACCGGGTTCCGGATCATCGGTGCCCACACCGATTCGCCGTGCCTGCGAGTGAAGCCGAACCCCGACACCGGCGCATTCGGGTGGAGGCAGCTCGCGGTCGAGGTCTACGGCGGTGTGCTCCTCAACTCGTGGCTCGACCGCGACCTCGGCATCGCCGGACGCGTGGTGCTGACCGACGGGT
>JBEGOE010000178.1:0-2977 GCA_041182165.1 Actinomycetota bacterium | reverse complement strand
GCCTACACCAAGGACTTCGACGCGAAGTTCCTCGTCGCCCAGAAGGCGCTGCTCATGTCCGAGCGCGAGGCGCTCACGGGCCAGGCCGTCCGCCTCGAGGACGAGGCGAACGCGCTCATCGAGGAGTCCGAGATGGGTGACGTCCAGTTCGACGACGAGGGAGGCGAGGGAGACACCATGGTCGTCGAGCGCGAGCGCGACCTGGCCCTGTCGGCGCAGGCGCGCCAGACCATCGCCGACATCGATGCTGCGCTCGAACGGCTCGCCATCGGCACGTACGGGTACTCGTCCGAGTCCGGCCGCCTGATCCCGCGTGAGCGGCTCGAGGCGCTCCCGTGGGCGACGATGCTCGTCGAGGAGAAGGTCGGCGGCATCGGTCGCCGCTGATCGTCACGATGCCGGAACCACATCTTCGGCGCTTGCGCCCCCAGGTCGCCCGAGTCAGCCTCGTCGTGGCCCTGGTGACGGTCGTGCTCGACCAACTCACCAAGCGGTGGGCAATCAACGCGCTCGCCGACAACCATGAGATCCACGTCTTCTGGACGCTCCAGTTCAACCTCGCGTTCAACACCGGCATGGCCTTCTCGAAGGGCACGGGCCTCGGCCCCGTCATCGCACTGCTGGCGTTGCTGGTGGTCATCGTGCTGATCGTGTCGGCAGCACACCTCGACTCGCTGCTCGCGCGTGTCGCGGCCGGCATGCTCATCGGTGGTGCGCTCGGCAACCTGCTCGACCGCATGTTCCGCGGTGACCGGTTCCTGCACGGTGGCGTGGTCGACTTCATCGATTTCCAGTGGTGGCCGATCTTCAACGTCGCCGACATCGGCGTCACGATCGGTGCCGTCCTCTTCGCGCTCAGCTCGCTCCGCTCGCCGCGCCCGCCGAGCGAGCCGAGCGAGCAGGAGGTGACGGCATGAGCGCCGAGGCCGGAGACGAGCTCATCGTCGAGGTGATTCCGCCGGCGCTCGGCGGCGAGCGCCTCGACCGCATCGTCTCACTCGTCACCGGTGCCAGCCGCGCCGACGCGGCCGTGCTGGTGAGCACCGGCGGTGCCACCGTCGATGGCGAGGTGGTCATCAGCGGCAAGATCCGGCTCGCCGAGGGCCAGGAGGTCGAGCTCGACCCGTCCTTCCTGCCGCAGCCGCAGCTGCCCCAGCCCGACCCGACGGTCGAGGTGCGTGTGGCGCATGTCGACGACGACGTGATCGTCATCGACAAGCAGGCGGGACTCGTGGTGCATCCCGGTGCCGGGCATCCCAACGGCACGCTCGTGAACGGCCTGCTGGCCCGGTACCCCGAGATCGCGGACGTGGGCCAGCCCCATCGTCCCGGCATCGTCCACCGCCTCGACGTCGGCACGTCGGGCCTCCTGGTGGTCGCCCGGACGCAGCACGCCTACGACGTCCTCGTGGCCGCCCTCGCCGCTCGCGACGTCGGTCGTCGTTACCGTGCGCTCGTGTGGGGTCGCCCGGCGAGCCCGATCGGGGTGATCGATGCCCCCATCGGTCGCGACCACCGCGACCCGTTGAAGATGGCGGTCGTGGTCGACGGCAAGTCGGCGCGCACGCACTACCGGGTGCTGCACACCTACCGCGACGTGGCCGAGGTGTCCGAGCTCGAGTGCCGTCTCGAGACTGGCCGGACGCATCAGATCAGGGTCCACCTCGCCGCGATCGGCCATCCGGTGGTGGGCGACGGCACCTACGGCGGCGCACGCACCGGCGTCACGCCGCCCCGGCCGGTGCTGCACGCGGCGGTGCTGTCGTTCGATCACCCGGTCACGAACGAGACGATGACGTTCGAGTCGCCGTTGCCCGACGATCTCGCAGCCGTGCTCGCATCGCTGGGCGAACCGGTCGCCGACGACGACCTCTGAGGTCAGAGCGACGGCCCGGACGTGGCGTCAGGCGGACGTGGCGCGTGCGATCGCGCTGCGGTCGGGCCACGGCGCATCGCCCTGTGCCACCTCGGCAACCTGCGCCAGGGTGAACCCGTCGAGCAGGTGCCGCATGTGCTCGCCGGCGAGCTTCCAGATCGCGTAGAGCACGCACTGACCCTCGTGGTTGCATGAGCCGTCCTGGTGCGGCTCGCCGAAGTCGCCGAGGGCGATCGGGCCGTCGACGGCGGCGAGCACCTCGCTGAGGCGTATCTCATCGGGCGGGCGGGCGAGCACGTAGCCACCGCCCACCCCGCGCTTCGATCGGACGAGGCCGGCGCCCTTGAGGGCGAGGAGGATCTGCTCGAGGTAGGGCTGGGGGATCGCGGTGCGCTCGGCGATGTCGCGAACGCTCGTGGGTCCCGGATCGATGGAGTGGAGCGTGAGCGACAGCAGTGCCCGACAGGCGTAGTCACCCTTGCTCGAAACTCGCATCTCGCCATCGTAGGTCCAGATCGACCCACCGGTGCGGTTGGCTGGGCGGGCCCGCCCGGCTGCGATGGGCTGCGTGGTTGGCGGTGAGGCGGCTGAGGTGGTGGACTGTGGCCGTCGTGACCTCCGAGCCGATCGTCCCTCACTACAGTGGCCCCAACGTGCGGGGGCTGATCCCGGCGTTCCTGGGGCCGCGCGGCGCGCGTCGGCCCGACTGGATCCCGGCCGATGCGGCGTCGGCTCGCCAGGTGGTGCTGCTGGTGCTCGATGGCCTCGGGTGGGATCAGCTCCACGACCGGCGACACCTCGCCCCGACGTTGTCGGCCATGACGGGCGGCCGGATCACGACCGTGGCGCCCACCACGACGGCGACGGCCCTCACGTCGATCACGACCGGGCTCACACCGGGCGAGCACGGCCTGGTGGGCTACCGCATCGACGTGGGCGGTGACGTGATGAACGTGCTCCGCTGGCACGCCGACGAGCATGGTGACGCCCGCCGTTCGCACGAGCCGACGCGGCTCCAACCGTTCTCGCCGTTCATGGGCGAGTCGGTTCCCGTCGTCAGCAAGGCCGAGCTCGAGCGCAGCTCGTTCTCGGCGGCGCACC
>JBEGOE010000177.1:0-10986 GCA_041182165.1 Actinomycetota bacterium | reverse complement strand
TCCCCGAGGGCTGGAAGCGCGGCGAGGGCCCCACCGGTGGGCAGATGTTGGCCGACGGCCTGCTCGACGCGGCCCGCACACACGGCGCGCAGGTGCTGCTGAACCACGAGGTGGTGCACCTGGTTCGTGACGACGAGGGCGGCATCATGGGGGTCGAGGTCCGCACCGGGAAGCGAGCGCTGGTCATCGGCGCTCGCCAGGGTGTGGTGTTCGGCAGCGGCGGGTTCCTGCACGACCCTCAGCTCGCCAAGGCGTACCTGCGCGGCCCGGTGTTCGGCGGCGCGGCGTCCGACACGGCCACCGGTGACTTCATCCGCATCGGCATCGAGGCCGGCGCGCAGCTCGGCAACATGGCCAACGCGTGGTGGGACCAGTGCGTGGTCGAGCTCGCCCTGCGCAACCGGGCCACCAGCCACGACCTCTACTCCCCCTATGGCGACGCGATGTTCATGGTGAACAAGTACGGCAGGCGGGCGCTGAACGAGAAGGCGCCGTACAACGAGCGCGGCCAGGCCCACCAGGTGTGGGACCCGAGCCGGCTCGAGTACCCGAACCTGTTGATGTTCATGATCACCGACGACTCGGTGCTGCCGGCACCGAAGCACGCACGCTTCCGCTGGCCGTTCCCGGCCGAGGACGAGGAGACCCCGTTCTTCCTGATCTCGGCGCCCGACCTGCCCGGCCTCGCCGCCGAGATCGGCCGGCGGCTCGAGGGCATCGCGTCGCACACGGGCGGCGTGCGCCTGGCCGACGACTTCGTCGAGAACCTCTGGGAGACGCTGGCCCGCTTCAACGAGTACGCCGCCACAGGGAACGACCCCGAGTTCCTGCGCGGCTCGTCGCCGATCGAGCAGAACTGGGCGGGTGAGCCGAAGGGCGACAACCCGAACCCGGCGATGCGGCCGCTGAGCACCAGCGGGCCGTACCACTGCATCATCCTCGGCCCGGGCGCCCTCGACACCAAGGGCGGGCCGGTCACGAACGCGCGGGCCGAGGTGCTCGACGTCGACGGCTCCCCGATCGACGGCCTGTTCGCCGCCGGCAACTGCACCGCCTCACCCGCCGGCCAGGCGTACTGGGGCCCGGGCGGCACCATCGGCCCGGCCATCGCGTTCGGCTACATCGCCGCGCTGAGCGCGCTCGAGCGACCCCGCCGCTGAGCGTTCCCCGCCGTGTGACCTGCTACGTTCCTCGGCGTGGCTCGAACCGGACGGTGTCTCTGCGGCAAGGTTTCCTACTCGATCGAGGGCGACCTGATCGCCACAGCGGTCTGCCACTGCGACCATTGCCAACGACAGGGCGGCGGTGCCTTCTCGGTGAACCTCATCGCGCACGAGTCACAGCTCAGCGTCGACGGTGACCTGGCGACCTACCTCGAGACGAACGAGGCCGGTGACGAGGTGTACGTGCGCCGCCGCTTCTGCGGAGCCTGCGGTTCGCCGATCGTGTCGGAGATCTCGGTGCCCCAGGGCCTGGTGGCCGTCAAGGCCGGCACGCTCGACGACAAGTCAGACGTGCAGCCCAACGTCGAGGCCTGGTGTGTCGACAAGCAGCCGTGGGTCACGCTGCCCGCCATGGCCGTGTCGATGGAGCGCGAGTAGCCCCTCGACCCCACGCCTTCACGGCTCGCCGATGATGACGCGGACCTCACCGATGAAGACGGGGCTGGCGTCGATGTCCATGAAGTTGCGCTCGTCCTCGATGAACTGCCGGCGGAGCTCCTCGACTGCCTCGGGCGACGCGGTGGGCGGGTCGCGGTAGATCTCGCTGACCCCATCGAAGGCGGGGGGTGCGTTGCGCTCGCGTGCGAGCGGGTTGTCGTCGGCGTCGGCCGGGGTGTGCAGCTGGACGTAGTGGCGGAAGCCGAACACATCGGGGTTGCGCATCGCCCACGGGCCGTGCAGCTCGCGCCAGTGGTGGCGGAACTGCTCGCGGCTGATGGCGGGGTTGCGGCGCAGCGTTGCCGTGACACGCAGCCCGGTCTTCGGGCCCTGGAGGCGGAGGTCCTCGTCGGCGATCCAGATCGGCGAGGCTGCGTGGTCGATGAAGTTGCGCTCGTCGGCCAGCAGGGCCGCCGATGCGGCCGCGACCGCATCGCGGTCGGGTGAGCGGCGGGTCGGGTCGACCCACAGCTCGGCCACGCCGTCGAAGTACGGGACCGAGGTGGGACGCGTCTCCTGGCGGGTGTGGACCTGTTGGTAGCCGACGATGCCGAGCGTGTCGGCATGCGACGTCACGAGAGGCGCGTGGCTGTCGAACCAGTACGCCTGAAACTCGTCACGGGTGAGGTGCGACGAGCGCCGCAGCGGGAACACGATCCGTTGGCCCATGCGCCGTTCTTGGCAGGGCATCCGAGCCGCTTCGGCAGGCGGCGACGGCATGCATCGCGTGCAGACTGTCGCGATGCCAGATCAGCACGACGCCGGATACCACCAACCCGGCCTGATCCATCGCTATCTCCACGCCATCGGCATGGCGGCGGGTGAGCCGACCCTCGAACTGCTCACCCAGATCGTCCGCCGACACCTTGCACAGTTCCCCTTCAGCAGCATCGGGGTCCGCCTGAACGACGCATTGCCGCTCGACCCCGAACGACTCTTCGAGCGCATCGTCGAGCGCGGACGCGGCGGATACTGCTTCGAGCACAACGGACTGCTGTTCGCCGTCCTGAGCGAATTGGGCTACGACGTCACCGTCAGACTCGCGCGCGTCATCAACAACGGCGACCACCTCCCCGGCCTCACCCACCGCGTGACGCACGTCCACATCGGAGGCACCACGTACGTGGTCGACGTCGGTTTCGGCCCGACCGGCCCAGCGATCCCTGTCGCGATGCCGAGGTCGAATGCAGGTGCCACCGAGCCATGGCCCGACAGCCAGACGCATCGTGTCATCGAACGACGCCCGGGCGAGTTCCACCTCCAGTGTCGGCACAGCGACGCGCCATTCTCCCTGTACCGATTCGACCTGGGCACGTATGGACAGGCCGACTGCGAGCTCGGTCACTTCTTCTCTCATCGCCACCCCGATGCCGTCTTCGTGAACAACCTCGTTGCATCGCGCATCCTCGACAGGGAGGTCCGATCGCTCCGGAACCGCTCGTACCGCATCGTTCGTTCCGATGACACCGTGGATGTCGAGGTCGCCGACGCCGAGCAACTGCTCGAGTTGCTCAGGGACGACTTCGGGCTCAGCGTCAGCGACGACGAGGGAAGGAAGCTGTTCGACAACCTGCCTTCGTGAACCACCGATCCGGGCTGGGTTCTGCATCCGGTGCCCATCACCAGGTCCCCATCACGAGGTCCTCAGGTCGGGTTGTTCACACTCGTCGAGGTGCCGCCGCCTGCCGGGGTGACCCGCTGGCCCATGGCTCTCGGCTCGTCACCGCTTGGCCGGATCGGGTCGCAGCACTACATCACCTTGGAGAGGAACGCCTTCGTCCGCACGTGCTGGGGGTCGTCGAGCACCTCGCGAGGTGAGCCCTGTTCGACGATCTGACCCGCGTCCATGAAGACCACGGTGTCGGCCACCTGGCGAGCGAAGCCCATCTCGTGGGTGACCACGATCATCGTCATCCCGGAGTGGGCGAGATCGAGCATCGCCGACAGGACCTCACCGACCAGTTCGGGATCGAGCGCCGAGGTGGGTTCGTCGAACAGCATCAGGCGAGGCTCCATCGCGAGCGCCCGGGCGATCGCCACCCGTTGCTGCTGCCCACCGCTGAGGTGACGCGGGTAGCTGGACTCCTTGTTCGACAGCCCGACCCTGGCGAGCAGTCGCCTGGCACGGTCGACGGCCTCGTCCCGAGGCTGTCGGAGCACGTGGACGGGGGCTTCGACGATGTTCTCGAGCACGGTCATGTGCTGGAACAGGTTGAAGCTCTGGAACACCATGCCGATCGACGCACGCTGTTTGCAGACGTCTCGGTCCTTCATCTCGTGGAGCCGGCCTCCGCGCTCGCGGTACGCGAGCAGTTCGCCGTGGATGTACACGCGACCGCTGTTGATCTTCTCGAGGTGATTGATGCAACGCAGGAACGTGGTCTTGCCGGACCCGGACGGGCCGACCAGGCAGGTCACCTCGCCGACCGCGACCTCGAGGTCGATGCCGCGGAGGACCTCCACCGAACCGAACGACTTGCGGATCGCCTCTGCTCTCATGGCCGGCTCGGTCATCGGTCCTCCGCAGCAGTCGAGGGCGCCGGTGCCGGCGTTGAGGCCGACCGGACGCTGACGATGGTACGCGCCCAACGGCGCGGCATCGACGGTCCGGCGTCGGTGGTTCCTGGGGAGAAGTGACGCTCCAGGTAGTGCTGACCGACCGTGAGGACGGATGTGATCGCCAAGTACCAGAGGCTGACGACGATCAGCAGCGGCATCGTCTGGAAGGTCCTGGCGTAGATCGCCTGCGCCGCGTACAGCAGATCGGCGAGGGCGAGGACACTCACGAGCGAGGTGGTCTTCAGCATCAGGATCGTCTGGTTGCCGATCGGGGGCACGATCACCTTCATCGCCTGCGGGAGCACGATGCGGCGCAGCGTGAGCATGGGCGGGACCCCGAGGGCCTTGGCCGCCTCCGACTGACCTCGGTCGATGGCGGCGATGCCACCGCGCACGATCTCGGCCGTGTACGCACCCTCGTTCAACCCGAGCCCGAGGATGGCGACGGCGAACGGCGTGATCAGATCGTTGGCGTTGCCGGAGAAGAACGTCGGTCCGAACGGGATGCCGAACGAGATGCTGGGATAGAGCGCCGACAGGTTGTACCAGAAGATCAGCTGGACGAGCAGTGGCGTCCCACGGAAGAACCAGATGTAGACCCATGCGCATCGCGAGAGCACCGGGTTCGGTGACAGCCGCATGATCGCCAACGCGATGCCGACCGCGATACCGAGTGCCTGAGCGACGACGGTGAGCATGAGCGTCAGTCGGACTCCGTCGAGGATCGGCGCGCTGAACAGGTAGTCGCCCACGACACCCCAACGGAACCGATCGTTCGTCACGACCGACACCGCGAAGACGGCGGCACACATCACCACGGCCACCGTCGCCACCCAACGGCCGGGGTGCCGGAGGGGTACGACAGCGGCGTTCAGGGCAGCCGGTGCGGGAGCCGAAGCCGGGCGTTGCCCGGGCATCGGCTCCCGATCGTTGCTACTTGACTCCTGCATTGACGGTTGCAGTGGTGAGCATCAGGTCCTGCAGGTTCCAGGTGGTGAAGATGCTCAACAGAGCGCCGCTGTCCATCAGGCCCTGGATCGCGAGCTGCATGGGCTCGACGAGGTCACCCTTGCGCAGCACCATGCCGTTGATGTCCTTGCCCTCGTTCGGGCGGAGGATCACATCGAGAGCACCGTCGGAGCTCTGGGCGATGGCCAGTGATGCATGGCCCGACAGGATGGTGAGATCGGCACGACCCGACTGCACTGCCAGCACGCACGCGCTCTGATCAGGGAAGATCTGCCCGTCGATCGCGTCCTTGCCCTCGGCGACGCAGGTGTCGTTGAGATCAGGGATCGCGTCGGCCATCGTGGTGCCCTTGGCAACGGCGACCACTCGACCGCACAGGTCGGTGGCGTCTGCCAGTTCCGGGAAGGTACCGGTCCTGATCAGGTATCCACGCGACGTCGTGAAGAAGTCGACGAAGTCGACGACCTTCTGCCGCTCGACCCTGTCGGCGAAACCGGACAGCGAGCCGTCGAAGCGGCCGGCTTCGATCCCGGGGATGATCGCATCGAACTTCGACGGCACCATCTCGACCTCGATACCGAACACGACCGCCAACGCTGCCGCCAGGTCGACCTCTGCCCCGACGAGCTCGTTGGCCTCGTTGTAGAACTCCAGAGGCGGGTCGGTCGGATCGGTGGCCAGGGTGAGGACACCCTTGTCGAGGATGTCCTGCGGCAGCGCGTCCCGGAGCGCCTGGTTGAACACGATGCCCTCCGGACCGGCGACCGCTGCGGTGTCCGCCGGTGCCGGCGCTGCCGTTGCTGCCGGCGCTGCCGTCGCAGCCGGCGTCGAGGTGGCACCTGCCGCATCGTCGTCACCGCATGCCGAGGTGACGAGGGCGAGCGCCATCGTCGCGGTCAGGAGCCGGCGACCACGGTGGTGGGTTCCCCTGCACCCGCGGGTTGGTTGGTTGTTCATTGTCTGTCCTCTCTGTTGTGTGTAGCGGCTGCCGAACGAGCCGGTCAGTCGAGATCGCGGCGCGTGAAGTCGTCGAAGGTCTCGCGGCGGAGCACGAGGCGAGGCGCGCCATCGCGCGCCAGCACGATCGGTGGGCGACGGGCGCCGTTGTAGTTGTTGGCCATGGTCAGGCAGTAAGCGCCGGTGACCGGGATCGCGAGCAGATCCCCGACGCGTGGATCGCGCAGTTCGACGCGATCGACCAGCTGATCGCCGGCCTCGCAGTGGCGCCCGACGACCGTGCAGAGCTCCCCACCGCCGACACGATCGGCGATGGTCGCTTCGAAGCGCTGGCCGTAGAGCGACACCTCGAGGTTGTCGCTCATGCCACCGTCCACAGCGACGAAGGTGATCTCGCCACGCTTCACCGAGACGACGCGATCGAGCGTGACACCGGCTTCGGCCACGAGCGACCGCCCCGGCTCGATCATCAAGCGAGCCGTCGACGGCAGCACCCGCCGCGCCGCAGCCGTCAGCGCGTCGAGATACGTCTCGATGCTGGGCGGCTGGTCGCTGTAGGTGTACCTCGCTCCGAGCCCGCCACCGAGGTTGTAGACGGCGAACTCTCCGAGTCGCCCGATCGCCTCGACCGCAGCGGTGAACGGCTCGGCATCCATCACCTGCGACCCGATGTGCACGTGCAGGCCGTCGAGGCGGAGGTGATCGCTGCCGCGCAAGCGCGCGATCGCCTCCTTCGCGGCCGCGGGCCCGAGGCCGAACTTGCTCGAACTGTGACCGGTGGCGATGGCAGCGTGTGTGGCGGGCAGGACGCCGGGGATGACGCGGACCAGGACACCCTGCTCGGCCGACGTCCCGTCGAACAGTCGTTCCAATCGATCGATGTCGTCGAGGTTGTCGATGACGATCGTCCCGACTCCGGCATGCACTGCCATCGCCAGCTCCTCGTCGGTCTTGGCGTTGCCGTGCAGCACCATCCGGCCGGGATCGACCCCGCCGGCCAATGCCATGACGATCTCGCCGCCCCCGGACACGTCTGCTCCGAGACCCTCCTCGGCGATCAGACGGTAGATCGCCGTGTGCGGGAGGGACTTCGATGCCCACACGACCGACGAGTCGGGCCACCGCGCCGCCAGCCCGTCGACGTATCGTCTGGCGCGGCTGCGGATGGCCGCCTCGTCGAGGACGAGCGCTGGCGTGCCGAATGCCGCAGCGAGCTCGCCTGCGTCACAGCCACCCAGCAGCAGCATCCCCTCTGCGTTCAGCTCGGTCCCGGGTGGGAACAGCTCGAGGAGGGCATCGGTACGTTCGGACGGGTTGTTGGCAGTCACTTCGAGTGAACGTACGCTCGAGGCGGTTCGGCGTCTTCGGCCGATCGAACGAGTTGCAGGCCGAGTGTTGGCGCATCGGCCAAGAGGCGCACCAATGGGCGCCGGGAGCTCAGCCGGCCGAGTCCTCGGCAGCTCGCAGCACCCGCAGGGCGTTCGTCGTTGCCAGCTTCTCGCAGTCAGCGGATGACCAGTGGCGTCTCCGAAGCCTGTCGAACAGCGCTGGGTAGCAGCTCACGTCGTGCAGCCCGTCGACCACCATCGTCGTGCCGTCGAAGTCGCCACCGATGCCCACATGGTCGATCCCCGCGACGTCACGAACGTGTTCGAGATGGGCGACCACGTGGTCGATGGTGGCGACGGGCGGGGGGTGCTCGGCCGAGCGCTCGCGAGCCACCGCCCTGACGTCGCTCGAGCGCCTCGGATCCCCATCGCGGAGCGCGACGAGACGCATGGTCTCGTCCGACCACTCGGCGACGTCGGGCGCCACGAACTCGGGCACGAACGTCACCATGCACAGCCCGCCGTTCGCCGGCAGGCCGGTGAGGACGTCGTCGGGCACGTTGCGGGCCACGTCGCAGACCGCTCGTGCGGACGAGTGGCTGAACATGACGGGGGCCGACGACACCCGGATCGCTCGCCGCATGACCTCGGTCGAGACGTGTGACAGGTCGACGAGCATGCCGAGCCGATTCATCTCACGGACGACGTCCTCGCCGAACGGGGCGAGCCCGCCGTGGACCGGCTCGTCGGTCGCGGAGTCGGCCCACTCGGTGTTGTCGTTGTGGGTCAGGGTCATGTAGCGGGCGCCGAGGTCGTACATCATCCGCAGGACGGCGAGCGAGTTGCCGATGGAGTGCCCGCCCTCGATCCCGATCAACGACGCGATCCGTCCGCCGGCCGATACCCGGGTCACCTCGTCGGCGGTCCGCGCCAGGGCGAGATCACCCGCGAAACGGTGCACCATCCGGTGCACGAACTCGATCTGTTCGAGCGTGGCGACCACCGACTCGGCCGCCGAGAGCGTCGTGGGCACGTAGACCGACCAGAACTGCCCCGTCACACCACCCGCGTGCAACCGAGGGATGTCGGTGTGCAGCCGAGGGACCACCTGGCCCAGATCGACGACGTCGAGGTCGTACTCGCACAGCATCCGCATCGCCCAGGGGAGATCGTTGTGTCCGTCGATCATGACCATCACCGTACGCGCGGACCCGGCGCGAGGCCATCGGTGAATCGCACTATGGTTGTCTGGTGCCGTTGTCGGATCCGCACATCGGCGCGAGCCTCCGCACACCGGAGCCGACGACCGTTCGCCACTTGCTCGACTCGATGGGGTCGCCGATGCTGCGTGTGCTCGCGGCCCCTCGCGGCATCGACGGCCATGTCCGATCGACGGTCCTGTTCGATCCGCTCGACGACCTCGTGCACCAGCCGGACACGATGCTGCTGCTGACCGGTGTGCGGCCGGACGAACCGCTCGCGATCGACGTCGCTCGTGCCGCCGTTGCCGCCGGCTCGTGCGCCATCGTCATCAAGCGCCGCGGCGCCGACGTCACCGCCCTCATCACGGAAGCCTCGGTGCTCGGCCTCCTGGTGCTCGCAGCCGCCGACGAGGTTCCGTGGCGCCATCTCGACGGTCTGCTGCTCTCGCTCCTCGGATCACAAGGGCTGGTCGACGAGTCGTTGACCGGTGCGGGCGACGAGCTCTTCGAGCTGTCGAACGCGATGGCAGCCGTCATCGGTGGCTCGGTGGCGATCGAGGACATGGATCGGCGCGTCGTGGCCTACTCCTCCGTGCCCGACCAGCGGATCGACGCGCTCCGCGAGCAGGGGATCCTCGACCGGCGCGTCCCCGAGATGGAGCGCAACCTCGCCCAGTACCGGCAGGTCCTCGGAGCGGAGGGCGTCGTCCGCTTTCCGGAGAAGCCCGACGAGTTCGCCCGGTCGGCGATCGCGATCAAGGCGGGCGCCCGACCGCTCGGCACGATCTGGGCGATCGAGAGCGATGCCGGGCTCGACGACGCCGGTCGGGGTGCACTCATCGAAGGCGCCCGGCTCGCCGCCCTCAAGATCCTGCGGAGCCTGAATGCGAGCGGGTTCGAGCTCCAGCTGCGGGAGAGCGCCATGCTGCGCGCTCTGGACGGCTCGCAGGCCTCGGCCGAGACGGCATTTCGACTGTCGCTGCCCGGCGGCGCGCAGCTCGCGCTGCTGGGTTTCGCCGGCACAGTCGACGAGCGCGGGGTGACGCCGTTGGTCACGCACCTGGCCAGCGTGCTCAGCCGCTACCTCTTCGCCTACCGGCCCGACGCCTCCGTGGCGACCACCCCGGCTGCTGTGTACGTGCTGTTGCCCGGCAGTGATCTGACGGCGGCGACTCGCGTCGCGATCGCGGGGCGCTCGGCGACACGAGCTGCGTTCTCGGACCAGATCCGCGTCGCGATCGCACACACGTCGTCCGACCCGACCCATCTCCCGGCGATGCGCCGCGAGGTCGACGACATCTTGCGCGTCACCACACGACAGACCGGGCTGCCAGCCGTCGCCCACCTGGAACAGGTCCACACCCACGTTCTCCTCGCCCACATCGCCGACCTGCTCGTACACGAACCTCGGCTGCGTCACCGCGGTGTCACCGCGATGGTCGACCACGACCGCGAGCACCACACCGACTACGCCGCCTCGTTGAACGCCTGGCTCGGTGCCGTCGGGGACGTCGCGTCTGCAGCGACGCGGCTCGGGGTCCATCCGAACACGCTGCGTTACCGGCTCCGGCGGGCGAGCGAGCTGTTCGACCTCGAGCTCGATGAGTCCGACGACCGCCTCTCGCTCTGGTTGCACCTCCGCCTGCAGAGCTGACGGCCAGGGTACTTGCCACCGGTACCCGATGATCCGGCAGCACGGCCGGCAGCACGGTCCGCTTGCACCGGGACACTCGGGGGTCTCGGCCCTCCCCTGGGCCGGCGGCGGGGACCACGTCGCGACGACCTGTGCCGCATCGGAGTTCCACACGACCGATCCACGGCAAAGGTCAGGAGTGCCCGAGGTGGGACTCGAACCCACACGCCCTTTCGGACAACGGATTTTGAGTCCGTCGCGTCTGCCGTTCCGCCACTCGGGCGAGCGACTCGCACACATTACCGGGCACCCCCGGTTACCCGCGAGTAGTACGAAGGTGCTGGTGGCCAGCGTCTAGGGTTCCGCACGGGGCCGATACGCCACACGAGGAGCACCGCCGAGCACCATGCTTGCATTCACCTTCCCGGGCCAGGGATCACAACGGCCCGGCATGGGCCGACCCTGGGTCGACCACGAGAGCTGGGAGCTCGTCGACGAGGCGTCCAACGTGGCCGAGCGCGACGTCGCCCGCCTGCTGCTCGACGCCGATGCCGACGAGTTGAAGGACACCCGCAACGCCCAGCTCACCACGTTCGTCTCGAGCCTCATCGTGCTCGATGCCGTCGAGCGCCTCGGCGTCGAGCCCAGCTTCTGCGCGGGCCACAGCCTCGGCGAGT
>JBEGOE010000176.1:0-3260 GCA_041182165.1 Actinomycetota bacterium | reverse complement strand
CCCGACGCCGATCAACCGGTGCTGGCCCACCAGTGCGATCACGAGTGCGCCACCGGCCACCATGCTGACCGCCGAGGCGGCGAGGGCGAGCTTGCCCGACCGGCTCGACGTCACCTTCGATGTAGCCGTTGCCGCCGTCGACGCCGTGCGGTCGAGCGCACGTTCGGCCCAGGCGAACTCGGTGGCCAGGATCGCGAGGCCCACCACGATGATGAGGACGCCGGGCCCGGGCAGCACCAGCATCGCCAGGCCTGCGCCCAGGACGGCGAAACCGGCGAGCGTCACCACCAGGCGGCGGGTGTTGCGGGCGATCCATCGCAGGAGATCGACAGGGGAGTGGAGATCGAGGGGCACAGAGGGTTCCTTTCGACGACAGCCGTCGAAGGTCTCTCCCCTGCGCCGAGGCGCAGTGCCGGTGCCGGGACCGGATGAGCCGGACCGTGATGACGACACCGTCGTCGCTGCCCGGCGGACCGGAACGGCGAGGGGTACTCCCCTTCGCAGACGACTGTACCGAGGAGTCCCGATCCTGGCAATGCTTTTCCGGTGATTTCCTGCGCTGCACCGCGGCAGCCGTCCGCTGGGCTCAGTCGGCGAATCGGGAGGGGTCGATGGCCAGGAGGCCGGCATCGACCACACGGCGGCTCACCAGCTTGCCGAACGCCCGGAGCTGGTCGCAGCGCGCGGCGCCCAGGGCGGCCCACGGCGCGACGGCGAGGCGATCGGTCGCCGCCTCGATGCGGTCGCGTTGTGCCCGACCGGCCTCGGTGAACGTGCCGTCGGGGTGCACCAGGCCGCGCGCCGCCATCGACTCGACACCGGCCGCCCACTCGTCGTCGGTGTACGCGCGCGTCGCCTGCAGCGCCGCAGCCGGCACATCGCCCGACGCCGCATGCGACACCAGCGCGTCGATGCCGTTCAGTTCCTCCTGCACCAGGGCCGCGATGTGGCCGTCGCCGCGGAACTCGCGCAGCAACGTCTGTGCGTGCCACAGCACGTGGTGCGGCTCGTCGGGCCACGGCAGCGCCGCGTGGCCGGCGAACAGCGGGCGGCCTTCGGGTCGCTCGCACGCCGCCAGCGCCGCCTCGCGCAGCCATCCGGCGGCCTGGGCCATCTCGGGTGATGCGAGCAGCTCGTCGTCGAACGCATGGCGCAGTGAGGCATCGACGGCACGCAACCGTGCGGCGAGCATCGCGGCCGGTGTCGTCAGGCTCCACACGTCGCGCATCGCATGGCGGACCAGGCTCGGCGAGAAGTTGTAGAACGACGCCACCACGACCTCGGCGTCGACCGCCCCCATCGCTGCGGCGCGTGACGCGAAGTAGCCGGTGCGGTTCCTGGTGACGCCCGCCTGTGCGTACTCGGGTGGGGCGAACGAGGTGAAGTAGATCATCCCGTGGACGGCTTCGAGGCTGCGCCACGTGCGCTTCGCGTCGGTGGGTGAGAGGTCGCCGGTCGTCATGCGTGGAACGTACAGTGCCGTCGATGGACGATCTGAGGGGGAAGGTCGCCGTCATCACCGGCGGCGGCAGTGGCATCGGCCGGGCGCTCGCGCAGCGCTTCGCTGCCGAGGGGATGCACATCGTGCTCGCCGACATCGACGAGGTCGCCATGCGGTCGGTCGAGGTCGAGCTCGCCGAGAGCGGCGCGCAGGTGCTCACCGTCGTGTGCAACACGTCGTCGGAGGCCGAGGTGCAGGCGCTCGCTGCTGCGACCGTCGAGCGCTTCGGTAGGGCCCACGTGCTGTGCAACAACGCCGGCGTGGTCGGCCGGGGCGACGCGTGGCGCGGTCCGATGGCGGGGTGGGACTGGGTGATCGGCATCAACCTCTACGGCGTCATCCACGGCATCCGGGCGTTCCTGCCGATCATGGAGGACCAGGGCGAGGGCCACATCGTGAACACCGCGTCGATGGCCGGCCTCGTCGCCGTGCCCGGCGCAGCGCCGTACAACGTCACCAAGACCGGCGTCGTCGCGCTCAGCGAAGGGCTGTTCATCGAGCTGAAGGCGACCGGCTCGCCGGTGCGGGTCAGCGCGTTGTGCCCGGGGTTCGTGCGCACCAACCTGCTCGACGGCCAGCAGTGGGACGCCCGGCTCGGCTCCGACCCGGGCGAACCGGTCACGCCGATGGGGCAGATGATGGACCAGGTGCTCCGTCAGGGCGTCGAAGACGGCATCGACGCCACCGAGGTCGCCGCGCAGGTGGTGGGCGCGATCCGTGACGAGCGGTTCTGGATCCTCACGCACCCCGACATGCGGCACTCGGTGGTCGAGCGGATGGAGCGCGCCGAGCGCCAGGAGAACCCCCTCTGAGGGACCTTCTGGCGAGGGTGCTCGCGCACGCGCGCGCCGTTCCGTAGCATCACCCCGTGGCCGAACGTACGCGCGGGACTTCCACGTCGAACTTCGGCGTGTCGAAACGGGAGAACCACGACGCCTCGGCCTTCTACGCCCGGTTCTCGCCACCCACCGTCAGCGACGACGAGCACGTCGTCGCGCCGTCCGTCGTCGATCGCGTCGTCGTGGGCGACGCACGCGACATGACCGATGTCGCCGCCGGCTCGGTGGCGCTCGTGGTCACCTCACCCCCGTACTTCGCCGGCAAGGCCTACGAGGAGGCACTCGGCGAGGGGGCGATCCCTGCCAACTACCTCGAGTACCTGCAGATGCTGCGCGAGGTCTTCGCCGAGTGCCTGCGCGTGCTCGAGCCCGGCGGTCGCATCGCGGTCAACGTGGCCAACCTCGGCCGTCGCCCGTACCGCTCGCTCGCTGCCGACGTGACGGCCATCCTGCAGGACGATCTGCGCATGCTGCTGCGTGGTGAGGTCGTGTGGGTGAAGCAGCGTGGCGCGTCCGGCTCGTGCGCGTGGGGCTCGTTCCAGCGGCCCGGCAACCCCGTGCTGCGCGACGTGAGCGAGCGAGTGATCATCGCGAGCAAGGGTCGTTTCGACCGAGCGGTCGATGCGAAGACCCGTGCCAAGCGCGGTATGCCGTCGGTGAGCAGCCTCACGCGCGACGAGTTCATGGAGGCGACACTCGACGTGTGGGAACTGCCCGCCGAGAGCGCCTCGCGCGTCGGCCATCCGGCGCCGTTCCCGGTGGCGTTGCCCGAGCGGCTCATCCACCTCCACACCTATGTCGGTGACCTCGTGCTCGACCCGTTCATGGGCTCGGGCAGCACTGGTGTCGCCGCCGTGCGCACCGGCCGTCACTACGTCGGCTACGACCTCGACCCCACCTACGTCGCCGCCGCCGAGGCG
>JBEGOE010000175.1:0-7978 GCA_041182165.1 Actinomycetota bacterium | reverse complement strand
GCGATCATGCAGGCGGTCGCTTCCCGGTTGATCGTCGATCGCCGCCCGCAGGGCACGACGCTGCACGCGACCGTGAACCACCTCGCCGCCTGACCGGCAGGCGCCGCGGACCCGCGGTGCCGTGGTGCGGCGGTGCCGCGGTGCCGGCCCTGCATCGGAATGCTCCAGCGCGTGACACTGCCGCGCTAGCGTCGGTCGGCGGTTCGGCCTGTGTGCCGAAGGACGGGGTTGCGACATGCTGGCTACGGCCGACACATCAGACATGGCGATCTTCACGATCGTGGTGATCCTGCGGTTGGTCGTCCCGCTGTTCATCCCGCGGTTCCCGCTTCCTGCCATCATCGCCGCACTGGTGCTCGACGCCGTCGACCAGACGATCTTCCAGCAGTACACCAACATCAACACGTCCGAGACCGGTTTCTACCAGTCGTACGACAAGGCACTCGACATCTACTACCTCACCATCGCCTACACCGCGACGATGCGGAACTGGGGCGGCGGCGACCTGTTCCGGGTGGGACGGTTCCTCTGGTACTACCGCCTCGTCGGCGTGGTGCTGTTCGAGAGCACGGACGCGCAGTACCGCTGGCTACTCCTCGTGTTCCCGAACACCTTCGAGTACTTCTTCATCGCGATCGAGTCCTACAAGCTCCGCCGCAACCCGCTCAAGCTCGTCCACAAGCAGGTGATCGCGATCGCCGCCTTCATCTGGATCGTCATCAAGTTGCCGCAGGAGTGGTGGATCCATGTCGCCAAGCTCGACTTCACCAACGCCATGAAGGAGCAGGTGTTCGGGGTCGATCGCGACGACGGCTGGGGCACGGCTCTCACCAACCGCCCGCTCGTCACCATCGGTCTGATCGTCGCGATCGGTGCGGCGCTGTGGGCGATCCGCTGGGGCACCACCAAGCTGCCGGCCCCCGATTGGGAGCGCACGGTCGACGCCGACGTCCAGGCCCAGCACCTCGGTTGGGACCCGCCCGCCAAGCAGGCGACGCCGCTCGCTGTCTTCGGCGCCCCGTTCATCGAGAAGGTGTTCCTCATCGGCTTCGTGCTCGTCATCTTCTCGAGCATCCTGCCCAGCGTCGAGGCGAGTGCTGTGCAGGTCATCATCGCCGTCGCCGTGCTCATCGCCCTCAACACCATGCTCAGCGAACTGCTGGCAAAGCACGAGGTGAGCTGGCGGTCGACGGGCGTGCAGTTCGCAGTGATGGCCGTGGCCAATCTCGCCATGGTGGTCATCGGGTCCCTCCTCACCCGTGGTCGCGGTGGTGCCTCGCTCAACTTCGGGAACACCGTGTTCATGGTCGGCCTGCTCACCCTGATCGTCGTGCTGTTCGACCGCTACCGAGACATGGGCCTGCACCGCCGCGGAGCGACGGCGCTGCCGTCGCCCGCCGCCCCCTGACCATGGCATCGGCCACCGTCACATGGGTGGGTCACGCCACCGTGCTCGTCGAGGTCGATGGTGTCCGGATCCTCACCGACCCTGCGCTCACCTCGCGCATGGTCCACCTCCGTCGGCGGCGTCCGGCGCCCGAGCTCGGCCACATCGACGCCGTCCTCGTGTCGCACGTCCACATGGACCACCTCCACCTGCGATCGATGCAGCGCCTCGGGCACGTACCCCGTCTCGTCGTGCCGGCCGGGGCCGAGCCGCTCGTGGCGTCGGTCGGGGCCGGTGCGGTGCAGGCGGTGCGGCCGGGTGACGAGCTCGAGGTCGCAGCCGGTGTCTCCGTCGAGGTCGTTCACGCCGAGCACGGGTGCCGTCGCGGTCCGCACTCGAAGGTCGTCGCGCAGCCCGTCGGGTACGTCATCCGGATCGGAGCCGCCCGCATCTACTTCGCGGGTGACACCGACCTCTTCGCAGCGATGCGCGACCTCGGCCCGATCGACGTCGCGCTCCTGCCCATCTGGGGATGGGGCCCGTCGCTCGGCGAGAAGCACCTCGACCCGCTGAGCGCTGCGACGGCCACGCACTGGATCTCGCCCGATCGCGTCGTGCCCATCCACTGGGGCACCTACAGCCCGATCCACCCCCGGCGGGGCGATCCGCCCTGGCTCGAGCGTCCCCTCGACTCGTTCCGCACGTCGCTGTCCGACGAGGGGATCGCGCACCGGTTGCTCGCAGTCGAGCCTGGCGGCTCGTTCACCGTCGACACCTGACGGCGGGCCGAGCCACGTCGGGCGCATCGGTGCAGTCTGCAGCGTCATCGACTAGAACCGGCTCATGGACCGTGCCACCATCGCCGTGTCGACCGGACGCCCCAGCGGGCACGGCGACCCGCTGAACCACCCGATCGTGCTCGCCTCGAACTTCCGTGGCGAGGAGGGCGTGTACAGCCGCACCCACGGCACCGCCACGTGGGATGGCCTCGAGGAGGCCGTGGGGGCGCTCGAGGGTGGGCGCGCGACGTCGTTCTCGACCGGCATGGCGGCTGCCTCGGCCGCGCTCTTCGCGCTCGCGCCGAGGGTGCTGGTCCTCCCCACGTACTCGTACCTCGGCGTGCGCTCGCTCGTCGAGGACCTCGTCGCACAGGCCCGGATGCAGGTGCGCTTCGTCGACATCACCGACACGGCGGCGGTCGTCGAGGCGAGCGACGGTGCCGACGTCGTGTGGGTCGAGTCGCCGACGAACCCGACCCTCGACGTGGCCGACCTGCCACGCATCGCCGAGGCGGCGCGAGCCGTCGGCGCGTCGGTGGTGTTCGACAGCACGTTCGCCACCCCCATGTGCGCTCGGCCACTCGAGGACGGCGCCACCGTCGTGATCCACAGCGGCACGAAGTTCATCGGCGGTCACAGCGATCTCGTCATCGGTCTCGCCGTCACCTCCGACGACGTCGTGCACGACAAGCTGCGCCACGCCCGCCTCGTGAACGGTGCCACGCCCGGCTCGCTCGAGGCCTTCCTCGCACTGCGCGGCGTGCGGACCCTGCCGTTGCGGATGGAGCGTGCGCAGGCCAACGCCGCCGTCATCGTCGAGCGTCTGCGGGCCGACCCTCGCGTGTCGTCGGTGCGCTACCCCGGCTGGGGAGCGATGGTGGCGTTCGAGGTGGCGTCGCGCGACGGGACGGCTGCCGACGCCGCCGACGCGGTGTGCCGCGCCGTGCGGTTGATCGTGCCGGCCACGAGCCTCGGTGGCGTCGAGACGACGCTCGAGCGACGGCAGAAGTACGCGGGTGACTCGCACGTGCCACCCGGCCTGATCCGGATGAGCGTCGGCATCGAGCACGTCGACGACGTGTGGGCCGACCTCGACGAAGCCCTGGGCTGAGCCTGGCTCAGGGGCCGGTGACCAGGTCGGCGTACTCGGGGTGCTCATCGATGAAGCGCTGCACGTACCAGCACGACGGCACGACGGCACGACCTCGCGCACGGAGGTCGTCGAGTGCGTGGCGCACGACCACGGCGGCGAGCCCCTTGCCGCGCTGCTCGTGCTCGACGAGGGTGTGTGGCAGCACGACGCAGTGGCCGTCGTCGACGTAGTCGGCGACACCGGCGATCTGACCGTCGATGAGGAGCTCGTAGCGTGATCGCGAGCGGTTGTCGGTGACGGTGGGTTCCATGTGCTCGTCCCTATCCGATCGGCACGGGCGCACCATCGGCGCGGTCGGCGAGGCGCAGACGGCTCTCGAAGTCCTCGTGGTTGACGTACGCCCCGCACATGGTGCGTGCACCCGTGTATGCGGTGCGGCCGTGGAGCACGCGCCAGTTGTCGAACAGCATCGCCTCGCCGGGTGCGAGTACGTGGCGCCACTGGAGCCGCCGGTCGTTCGTGAGGGCATCGAACGCGCGCAGTGCCTCGTAGAGGGCGAGCATCTCGTCGTGGGGCAGCAGGAACGGTGCGCGGTCGGCGTTGTTGAACGACACCTGCACCAGCTCGCCGTCATGATCATGGCGCAGCGCCGGCCGGGCGGCCATGAGGTGCGAGCCGTCGCCCAGGTACTGGCCCGGGATCGGCACCGTCGAGAGCAGGGCGTAGTGGTGCGGGGCTGTCGCCCGCAGCTCGGCGGCGACCCGGAAACCGTCGACCATGGTCGACTCGCCGCCCTCGCCGGCGAACTGGAGGCAGTGCAGCAGTTGCAGCCCCGGCGCGTCGTGCGAGTAGGTGCCATCGGTGTGCGGCAGGAGCTCGAGGTTCGTGTAGGCCGTGTCGGCCTTGGTGAGGTCGGCGGTGAACTGCCAGAAGCCACCGAAGATCGTCTCGCGCACGTACCCCACCCGGCGCACGAGCGCCTCGGTGGCCTCGGCGGTGGCCGGGGTGCCCGTCGCGATCGCGAACCCGTAGGTGGTCACCTGGCGGAGCCAGGCGGCGACGCCCTTGTCGCTGTCCATGATCTCCTCGTACGGCGTGCCGGCCGCCGTGGTCAGGTCGGCGGCGTCCCAGAGCACCCGGTCGGCGCGCACGCGAGCCGCCGGCATCCGTGGCGTGCGGTGCGATGCAAGGAACGCGGTGGGCAGCGATGACGAGCCCGCGCCCCGCCACGAGATGACGACAACGTCCCCGTCGATCGCGACGTGTTCACCGCTGATCGACAGGTCGATGGACGCCGTGTGGAGCTGACGCTGCTGCGTCACCGGGTGCAGCGTCGCCTCGTCGTGGGCGTGGTCGCGCAGCCACAACCACGGATAGGTGCTCTCGATGCCGTCGTCCCAGCTGACCTCGAGCCATGCCGATCGTGCTGACAGACCCGAGATCGACACCGTTGACGCCATGGTCCGAGAAGGTACCACCGGCCGGCCGAGGTCACCCGGGGCGCATCGTCGGCCGGGCAGGCCCCCCGATCAGGCCGGGCGGACGAGCGAGCGCAGCAGGGGCAGGTGGTCCTCGAACGGCTCGACGGTGAGCCCTTCGACCTTGCCGAGGTCGTCCCACCGGCGCAGCGCCACGGCATCCGCCCATCGCGGCAGCGTCTCGAAACGGGCGACCTCGTCGGCCGACATGGGGCCGCCCTGGGTGGCGAGGCTGCGCACCGATCCTTCCGACAGCCCGGCCGCGTATCCCTCGTCGACCGCGCACAGGTAACGCTTGGCCTCGACGTGCAGCGCGATCGGCGCGGTGACCGACGGCGGGTACAGCCCGGCCAGGGCACGCGCCGCCCGGGCCTCGTGGTGGCGGTCGACCTCGAGGTCGCCCATGGCGCCGTCGTCGGCGTCGAGCTCGAGGAGGTGGCCGAGGTCGTGGAGCAGCGCGGCGGCTACGAGCGCGTTGTCGGCGCCGTCGCGTCGGGCCAGTGCCGCGCACTGCACCGCATGGTCGAGCTGTGACACGCGGTCGTCGTAGTGCAGGCGACCCCAGCGTTCGAACAAGCCGATCACATCGTCGACCTGTCGCAGGCCGCCCGCCGCGACCGGCGCACGACCGGCTGCTGGTGCTGCGGCTGCGGAGTCCATCGGTCGCCGACGGTAGCGCGGCTCGCGGGCCCGCCGACACGGGCTAGCGTCGCACCATGTCCGACACCGCTTCACCCGACACCACGTCCGTCGAGCGGGTCATCCCCGCGCCGGCCGCAGCGATCTTCGCCCTGCTGTCCGATCCTGACCGTCATCGTGACATCGACGGCTCGGGCACGGTTCGCGAAGCGCCGGGCGGCGCGCAGCCGCTCACCCTCGGTTCGACCTTCGGCATGAAGATGAAGATGGGCCTGCCGTACTCGATGGTGAACACCGTCATCGAGTTCGAGCCCGACCGTCTGATCGCCTGGCAGACTGCGAAAAAGCTCGGCCCGCTCGGGAAGATGGGCGGCCGGATCTGGCGCTACGAGCTCGAGCCCGTCGAGGGGGGCACGCTCGTGCGTGAGACGTGGGACATCAGCCAGGAGCGCGTCAAGGCGGCGGTCCGGCCCCTACGCGCGAAGACGATCGAGAACATGACCAAGACGCTCGCTCGCATCGAGGAGCTCGTCACAGCCGGCGAGTCGTAACCGGCGCGGCAGCGCTTCTCACCTTCCTCTTACCCCAACGGGGTAGACCACTCACCTGGGAGGTTCACGATGGGGTCGTCAAGCCAACCCCTTCCCAAGGAGCACGTCATGAAGAAGAAGTTCGTCGCAACGGGACTCGTCGCTGGGCTCATCGCCGGTGCCGGGGCAGGTCTCGTCCTCCAGAGCACCGGTTTCGCCGGTGCGTCCGACAGCCGTCCGGCAGCCATCTCGATCAGCGTCGGTGACGACGCGGCTACGGCCGCCGGCACCGATGCCGGCCGGCCCGACCGGACCCAGCGCCTCACCGAGGTCCTCCAGCCCCTCGTCGACAGCGGCACCATCACGGCCGACCAGATGACGGCTGTGGTCGATGCGCTCGCCGCCGCCGGTCCTCAGGGCGCCGGTGATCGCGGCGGTCGCGGCGATCGTGGCGGCCACGGTGATCACGGCGGCAGGCGAGGCGCAGGCCGTGGCCTCGATGCCGCAGCCACCGCTCTGGGCGTCACCGCCGACGAGCTCCGCACCGAGCTCCGGGGCGGCCAGACCATCGCCCAGGTGGCGACCGCCAAGGGCGTCGCCGTCCAGACCGTCGTCGATGCGATCGTCGCCGACCTGAAGGCTCGCCTCGACGAAGCGGTCGCCAGCGGCGAGCACACCCAGGCCGAGGCGGACGCCAAGCTGACCGAGGCGACCGCCCGCATCACCGACATGGTGAACAACGGCCGTCCCGAGCGTGCCGACGGCCCGCCGCCGGCCGACACCGCCGGCGCCTGAACCACGACGCCCAGCGCGATCGGTAGCTGATACGAATGGTGGCGATGAGCGGACGAGTGCTGGTGGCAGACGATGACCGGGCGATCCGGGAGTCGTTGGCCAGGGCCCTCGAGCTCGACGGGTACGAGGTCGACCTCGCACCCGACGGGGCAGCCGCTCTCGCCACCATTCGTGCGTCCCGTCCCGACGTCGCGATCCTCGACGTGATGATGCCCAACATCGATGGGCTCACCGTGTGCCGTGTCCTGCGGGCCGAGCGAGACCGGCTGCCGGTGCTGATGCTCACCGCTCGGACCGAGACGCTCGACCGTGTTGCCGGTCTCGATGCCGGCGCCGACGACTACCTGCCGAAGCCGTTCGAGCTCTCCGAGCTGTTGGCCCGGCTCCGTGCGCTGATCCGCCGCAGTCGCCCCGATGAGGCCGAGGCGCCCTCGTCGCAGCTCACCGTCGCAGACCTACGCGTCGACCCCGACTCGCGACGCACCTGGCGGGGTGACGTCGAGATCGAGCTCTCCAAGACCGAGTTCGACCTCCTCGAGCTGCTGGTCCGCAACGCAGGCATCGTGCTCGACCACACCACCATCTACGAGCGGATCTGGAACTACGACTTCGGCCCCGACTCGAAGAACCTCGCCGTCTACATCAGCTACCTCCGCCGCAAGGTCGACACCGGCGACCTCCCGCGACTCATCCACACGGTGCGCGGCGTGGGCTACACCGTGCGGGCGCAGTGAGCCTGCGGGTCAAGCTCGCCGTCGCCATGGTGGCGCTCGCGGCGATCGCCACGATCGCGGTGGGATCGATCAGCTACTTCTCGACGAGCCACACGCTGCGCGGCGAGGTCGACGCCTCGTTGAACGCGGCGGCTCAGCGGTTGCTCGCCGTCCCGGGTGGCGTCGCCGTGCTGCCTCCGGAGGTCGAGCAGGCCATTCCACCCGGTCGCGCCGGTGCCGGTGATCGCAACCGTGATCGCGACCGTGACGACCGCTCTCGCAGCTTCACGCAGATCCTCGTCCAGGTCATCGACCGTGACGGCAAGGTGCTGCGCGCCCCTGCCAGCGGTGCGCTGCCGGTGAGCGATCGCGACCTGGCCGTCGCTGCCGGCGCATCGAGACGCGGTTCGGTGCGCCACGACGTCTCGATCGCCGGTGAGACGTACCGGATGCTGACGGTCGAGGCGCAGGGGGGGGCGGTGCAGTTGGCCCGTTCGCTCGGCGTGACCGAGCGGCTGCGCGTCAACATCCGCTCCAGCACACTGGGCCTCGTGCTGGTCGCGG
>JBEGOE010000174.1:0-2991 GCA_041182165.1 Actinomycetota bacterium | reverse complement strand
CCGACATGGTCACCGAGTTCGACCGTGCATCCGAGCGCCAGATCGTCGATCACCTCCGCCGCGAGCGCCCGCTCGACGGGATCCTCGGCGAGGAGGGCAGCACCACCACGGGCACCAGCGGCGTCCACTGGCTCATCGACCCGATCGACGGCACCACCAACTTCCTGTACGACCTGCCGGGTTGGGCCGTTTCTGTCGCCGCGCTCGATGCCGACGGCCCGCTGGTGGGCGCCGTCTACGTGCCCGCCCTCGACGAGCTCTTCACCGCCACACGCGGCGGGGGCGCCCAGCTGAACGGTCGCAGCATCCGGTGCGGCACCGTCACCGACGCAGCCACGGCGCTGGTGGCCACCGGCTTCGCGTACCTGGCCGAGCGGCGTGCCACACAGGGCGCTCGGGTGGCCCGGCTGCTCCCCCAGGTGCGCGACATCCGTCGGTTCGGCGCTGCGTCGGTCGACCTCTGTTACGTCGCTGCGGGTCGGCTCGACGCGTACTTCGAGGAGGGCCTCGGCCCCTGGGACTTCGCTGCCGGCGAGCTGATCGCGTGTGAAGCGGGGTGCCGGTCGGGCGACTTCGGTGACGGCCCGGCATCGTCGGCCGAGCTCCTGGTTGCGAACGAATCACTGTTCGCGGCCCTGCAGCCGATGATCGTCGCGGCGGCGAAGAGCCTCTGACGGCCCCTCACCTGGCATCATGGAGGCCGTGGGTACCCGGATCCTGGCAGTGGAAGACGACGAACGCATCCGCGCTGCCGTGAAGCTCGCGCTCGAGGACGAGGGCTGGACCGTCGACGAGGCAGGGAGCGGCGAGGAGGCCATCGAGCTGTTCAGCCGCACCGCCCCCGACGTGGTCCTCATCGACATCATGCTTCCCGGCATCGACGGCTTCGAGCTCTGCCGAACGCTGCGCCGCACGAGCGCCGTCCCGATCGTCATGGTGACAGCACGTGCCGACACCCACGATGTGGTGGCCGGCCTCGAGGCCGGCGCCGACGACTACCTCACCAAGCCGTTCGCCCCGAAGGAGCTGTCGGCCCGCATCCGGGCGCTGCTCCGACGCATCCGCCCCATCGTCCCCGGCCACGCCAAGCTGGTGTTCGGCAACCTCGAGATCGTGCCCGAGGAGGGCAAGGTGCTGCGCGACGGCACCGAGCTGCACCTCACCAAGACCGAGTTCCGGCTGCTCTGCGAGCTGGCGCAGAACCCGGGCCGGGTGTTCAGTCGCGAGAGCCTCCTCGACAAGGTGTGGGGATACGACTACTTCGGCGATGGTCGCCTGGTCGATGTGCACGTCCGACGGCTGCGCACCAAGGTCGAGGCCGACCCGGCGAACCCGAGGCACGTCGTCACGGTCCGCGGGCTCGGGTATCGCCTCCAGTCGTGACGGATTCGTTCGGCGCCAACGCCGCACTCGGCGCCGAGGGCGACCCCGACCCCGGCCGTGGCCCTGGCCCGGGACGGGCGCAGCGCTGGGGCGATCGGCTCGCCTCGCTCCGCATGGGCCGCCTCGGGCTCCGCACGCGGGTGCTGCTGATGTTCTCGCTGGGGTCGCTGCTGCTCGCCGTGTTCCTCTCGGGCGCCGCGTACAGCTTCACCCGGAGCAGCCTGATCGCCCAGCGCGACCGGGTGGGCATCGAGGGCGCCACCCGCAACGCGACGCTCACGAGCGCCGAGCTGGCCGCCAGGCCGGTCGACGCCTCCCCTGCGATCAACCAGCTCCAGGAGCAGGGAATCGAGCAGATCGTCATCCGCTACCAGGACACCTGGCGTGCCGGTTCGCCGCTGTTCACCCAGAACGACATTCCCCCGTCGCTGGTCAGCCGCGTGATCGACGACGGGGTGGCTGCTCGCATCATCGTGCGCAATGACAGCGAGGCCAAGCTGATCGTGGGCATTCCGCTGGCCGAGCGCGACGCCGCCTACTTCGAGGCGATCAGCATGGCCGACGTCGACGAGACGCTCGACAGCGTCGCGCTCTCGCTGTTCTTCGGCGCGATCATCACGTCACTGTTCGGCCTGGTGCTCGGCTGGTTCGTGTCGAACCGGGCGGTGCGGCCACTCGCCGAGGCCGCCCAGGCCGCCCAGCTCATCGCCGGCGGCCGGCTCGACACCCGCCTCGAGGCCACCGACGACCAGGACCTCCGCCTGCTGGCCAACTCGTTCAACGACATGGCTTCGGCACTCCAGGCGCGTGTCGAACGCGACGCCCGCTTCGCCAGCGACGTGAGCCACGAGCTCCGCTCGCCGCTGATGACCCTCGCCGCCAGCGTCGAGGTGATGCAGGCCCGCCGCGACGAGATGCCCGAGCGAGCCCAGATCGCGCTCGACCTGCTCGTCAGCGACGTGTCCCGCTTCCAGGGCCTGGTCGAGGACCTGCTCGAGATCTCACGCTTCGATGCCGGGGCGATCAGGCTCAACCGCGACGACCTGCTGGTGGCCGAGCTCGTCCGCCAGGCGGTCGCCGTCAGCAGCGTGCCCAGCACACCGGTGCACGTGAGCGAGCGCGGCGGGCGCCTCGTCATGCAGGGCGATCGTCGGCGCCTCGCGCGTGTGGTCGCCAATCTGATCGACAATGCACGGTTGCACGGCGGCGGCGATGCCGAGGTGTTCGTCAGCGAGGCCGAGAACGAGGGCGAGCCGCTCGGCCATGTCTGGATCGCGGTCGAGGACCACGGCCCCGGCGTGCCGGAGGAGGAGCGCGATCTCGTGTTCGAGCGCTTCGCCCGCGGTGGCGTCGCCGGACGGCGCAGCAGCAGCGACGGAGCAGGTCTCGGCCTCGCGCTGGTCGACGAGCACATCCGTCTGCACGGTGGCCGGGTGTGGGTCGAGGACCGCCGCGACAGCGAGCCGGGCGCTCGGTTCGTCCTCGAGTTGCCGGCCGAGGAGGTGGGCATCTGATGCGCCACCATCGCAATGCAGCGGTGACCGTCCTGATCGCGCTCACGATCGTGGGCGGCTGCGCCGTCTCACCGGACGAGGCGCCACGCAACAT
>JBEGOE010000173.1:0-8450 GCA_041182165.1 Actinomycetota bacterium | reverse complement strand
CCAACATCTGCCCCCCGGTGGGGCCCTCGCCGCGCTTCCCCGAGGGCTGGAAGCGCGGCTGCAGCACGCGGCCGAAGCCCACCGTGTCCTCGGGCCACTGCGAGTAGTAGCTCGGCATGTGCACGTACTCGATCTCGACACCGCCGGCGGCGGCGATCGACTCGAGGGCCTCGCTGCCCTTGTCGTAGAACGCCTCGATGAGGTCGTACTGGTTCTGGGTGAGGCCGAGCGTGGGGCTGCCCGGGTCGTAGTCGACCGGGTAGGCGCCCTTGGCCATGTACCGCATCGCGTCGGGCTTCGGGTCGTCCTTGCCCTCGGCCTTCAGCCACGGGTTGTTCGGCACCCAGAACACGCCGCCGGACTTGCCGGTGGTGCCGCCGGTGAAGCCCGCCTTCTCGAGCACGATCACGCTGGCGCCCTGCGCCGCTGCCGTGACGGCCGCCGATGCCGCGGCGGCACCGCTGCCCACCACGACGATGTCGGCGACCTCGTCCCATCCGTCCCACGACGTCTCACCCATGACCACACCTCCGGACTTCTGACGACTGTTGCACAGCCGGGGTCGCCGGCGTGGGTCGACAGGGGGGTGATCAGACTTTCGGGATGTCGGCGAATGGGCGCCTGGTCTCTGGCTCAGTCGACGCCGCTAGCTGGTCTCGACGACTTCGGAAGGTTCTGGGCCGAGCGTGGCACCACGGAGAACCCGGCAGAGCTGTAGAGCCCCCGGCAGCGAACAAGACGATGTTCATGAGGGAGTGGTTGAACACCCGATGGGAACGTGACGTTGTCAACTGCGTCGTGGCAGCGCGTCCGCGGGGTGAGAGGTTCGCCAAGCGGTGCACGGTCGCCTGCATGTTCTGCACACCGGTACGTCGAGGGCGGCGTCTCCGGGTGTCGACCCGCTTCGCCCGCCGTCCAGCACGAGGAGCAGACTCGTCGGAGCGCCGGCAACTCCGGTGCGAAGGGAGCAACACGTGACCGGCTTGGACGACAGGGGCGCTGCATCGGGGCTGGCAGCATCTGCGCGACTCACGCATCCCAGCCCCGAGTTGCTGGCGCCCGTGGCGTTGATCACGCAGGAGGTCAAGGAGCAGTACCGCCGCGACGGTGTGGTGATCCTTCGACAGGCACTCCATCCGGAGTGGCTGCTGCTCGTCGAGCTCGGGTTGCAGCGGGTCATGCGCGACAGCGGGCAGGCCAAGCACACGTTCTACGACGACACACCGCAACAGTTCCTGGAGACCGTGCGCAACTTCGAGGTCACCCCGGAGATCCAGCGCCTGCTGTTCGACTCACCGATCGCGGACATGATCGCCGAGCTGCTCGACTCCGACGAGATCTGGTTGTACTCCGACGAGTTCTTCATCAAGGGCGGTGGCGCCGGCCGCACGCCGTGGCATCAGGATCTGCCGTACTGGCCGATGGCCGGCGAGATGATCGCCTCGATGTGGATCACGCTCGACCCGTTGGCGAAAGAGCACTGCCTGGAGTTCGTGCCCGGCTCGCATCGCCAGACGATGTACGACGGCTTCAACCCGCGCGTCGTCAATGACGATGCGCGTGCGCCGTTCTACGGAGCAGAGCTGCCGCAACTGCCCGACATCGAGGCGAACCGCGACGACTGGACGATCGTGTCGTGGGACATCACACCGGGCGACGTGGTGCTGGTGCATCCCGGTGTTCTGCACGGTGGCGGGCCGACGCCTCCCGACGGCCGGCGGCGGACGCTGACGGTGCGCTGCTACGGCACCGACATCGTCTACGACACCCGTCCGCCGACGCGCCCGACGGTGCCGCTGACGCCCGGGCTGTCGCTGCAACTCTCGCCCGGTGATCCGCTGCGCCATCCGTGGTACCCCCAGGTCCGCCCGAAACCGGCCTGGCAGCGGCCGGGCTGACCGTCCGGGCTGACCGTCCGGGCCGCCGTCGGCGCCATTGCATCGACCTCTGCCGTGTTCCGGTCGTTGACAACTGTGCCACGGCAAAGGTCAGCCGAAGCTCGGTGCCAGATGTCCGCTCAGTCGCCACGCCCATCGGCCGGGCCGGGCGCAGCGTTCAGGGTTGGGCCTTTCCGGGGCTGGCCAGGCCGCTGTGGGCGGCGATGGCCCGCACGAGCGCCTGACGATCGGTGACGGGGCCGACCTTGTGCTCGAGCGTCCCGTCGATCAGCAAGGTGGCCATGCCGTGTGCGATCGACCACATCGCGACCACGCGATCGCGGATGTCGTCGACCGGCGCGCTGTCGCCGAGCGTGCGCTGCACATGGTCGACCAGCACGTCGAACGAGTCATCGGCCACCGCTGTCAGCGTCGGGTCCTCGGCGATGTGTGTGAGGTCGAAGCGGAACATGACCCGGAAGTGGCCCGTGTGTTCGAGCGCGAAGTCGACGTACCCCTGCATCAGCGCGGTGGACGGGTCGACGTCGGTTCGCTGCTCGGCCGTCCGCAACGCAGCCGCGAACATGGTGAAGCCCTCGAGTGCGATCGCCTGGAAAATGCCCCTTCGGTCGCTGAAGTGGTGGTACGGGGCCTGATGGCTCACCCCGGCAGCCGCAGCGACCTGCCGGAACGACAGACCATCGGGGCCGTGCTCGGCGATGTAGTCGACTGCGGCGCGCAACACCGTGTCGCGCAGGGATGGGGGAGACATGTCGCGAGGCTAGAGAAAATGGGTTGACAGTGTCAAGCAAGTGGACTAGACACTGTCAGCATGTCGCTGTCAGAGCACCCCGCACCGAACAGATACCTCACCGGCAACTACGCCCCGGTGGCCGACGAGGTCACCGCCTTCGACCTTCCTGTGATCGGCGAGCTACCGGCCGACCTGAACGGCCGCTACCTGCGCAACGGCCCGAACCCGATCTCCGATGTCGACCCCGCCACGCACCACTGGTTCATCGGTGACGGCATGGTGCACGGCATCCGTCTTCGTGAGGGAAAGGCCGAGTGGTACCGCAACCGCTTCGTCGGCTCGTCGGCTGTGAGCGCAGCGCGGGGCGTCGCCGACATCCCCGGCCCGAACTGGAACGCCAGTCCCGGTGGCCCGAACACCAACGTGGGCGGGTTCGCCGGCACCACGTGGGCGATGGTGGAAGCCGGCGGCTGCCCGGTCGAGCTGACGTACGAACTCGAGACCATCGGCCGCAACGACTTCTACGGCACCCTGCCCGGCGCGTTCTCGGCCCACCCCAAGGTGGATCCGGCGACCGGCGAGATGCACGCCATCACCTACGCATGGGCGCAGTGGCTGGATCACGTCCAGTACGTGCGGGTCGGTGCCGACGGCCGCGTCAACCGCACCGTCGACATCCCGTTGCCCGGCATGACGATGGCGCACGACATCTCGATCACCGACCGCTACATCGTGGTGTACGACCAGCCGGTGTTGGTCGACCTCGACGCTGCGTTCGCCGGCAGTCAGTTCCCGTTCCGCTGGTACGACGACTACGGCAACCGCATCGGGCTGATGCCTCGCGAGGGTGGCGCAGCCGACATCGTCTGGATCGATGTGCCGGTCGGGTACGTGTTCCACCCGCTGAACGCGTACGACACCCCCGACGGCAAGGTGGTGATCGACGTGTGCTTCTACGACACGATGATGCGCGACGACCGGAACGGCCCGTTCGGTGACTCACGTGCCCGTCTGGTGCGCTGGGAGGCTGACCCGGCCACACGTTCGGTGAGCGTCACCACCATCGATGAACGCTTCAACGAGTTCCCCCGGCACCGTGGTTCGTTGACCGGCAAGCCATACCGCTACGGGTACTGCGCCCAGGTCGATTCCGGCAGCATGCACTGGCCCACCGTGAAGCACGACCTTCTCACCGGCCAGCGCGAGGAGTTCGATCACGGGCCGATGCGTGCCGCCGGCGAGCCGGTCTTCGTCGGTCGGCCGGGTGGCACCGCGGAAGACGATGGATGGCTGTTGACCTTCGTCCACGACGGCAGCGACGACTCCGCCGAGTTCGTGGTGATCGACGCGCAGGACTTCGGCCGCGGCTATGTCGCTCGCGTGAAGCTGCCCCAGCGCGTGCCCTTCGGCTTCCACGGCAACTGGGTGCGTGATCCGGCCTGACGATGGGCCGTCGCGGCCCGACAGCAGCGACCTGTGCCGTGATCGGGTCGTGGACAACCGTGTTGCGGCAGAGGTCGGGTTGATCGGGCGCGGTCAGGGCTCGCCGACGATGACGCGCACCTCGCCGAGGAACACGGGGCTGGCGTCGATGTCGAGGAAGTTCAGCTCGTCGTCGAGGAACTGCTGCCGAAGCGCGTCGACGGCCTCGGGTGATGCGGTGGGCGCGTCGCGGTAGATCTCGCTCATGCCGTCGAAGGCGGGCGGTGCCTGTCGTTCCCGGGCGAGCGGGTTGTCGTCGGCGTTGGCCGGGGTGTGCAGTTGGACGTAGTGCCGGAAACCGAACACCTCGGGATGACGCATCGCCCACGGGCCGTGCAGGTCGCGCCAGTGGTGCCGGAACGCCTCGCGTGTGATGTTCGGGTTGCGCCGCAGGGTGGCGGTCACCCGCAGCCCGGTGGTCGGCCCGACGAGGCGGACGTCCTCGTCGGCGATCCAGATCGGCGATGCAGCGTGGTCGATGAAGGAGCGTTCGTCCTCGAGCAGGTGGTTCGACGCGGCCACGACCGCACCGGCGTCGGACGAGCGGCGGGCCGGATCGACCCACAGTTCGGCCACACCGTCGAAGCAGGCGACGGTGGTCGGCCGTGTCTCCTGGAGCGTGTGGACCTGCTGGTACCGCACGATGCCGAGGGTCGAGGCGTACGAGGCGACGAGCGGCCCGTGCACGTCGAACCAGTACGCCTGGAACTCGTCACGCGACAGGTGCGGCAGTCGCCGGAGCGGGAACACGATCCGATTGGCCATGCGGTGTTTCTAGCCGTCAGAGCAGGCGGACGAGCGCAGTGAGGCCGACGACGACGATCAGGGCACGCAGCGCGCGGGGGTCGAGCCGCCGGCCGACCTTGGCGCCGATCTGCCCGCCGACCGTCGACCCGACGGCGATGAGGCCGACGACCGCCCAGTCGATGTCGGTGGTGAGGATGAACACGACCGCAGCGAGTGCGTTCACCGCGCCTGCCAGCACGTTCTTGGCCGCGTTCAGGCGCTGCAGGTGGTCGTCGAGGAAGATGCCCAGCAGGGCGATGAGGATGATGCCCTGAGCCGCCCCGAAGTAGCCGCCGTAGACCCCGGCGAGGAACACCAATCCGGCGAGCGTCGGCGTGACGTCACGCGGCATCATCGCTGGACCGGCCGCCACTCGAGCGGCGCGACGGGCGACGTTGCGCTTGGCGATGCGCGGTTGGAACACCACGAGCGTGAGTGCGATCACGATGAGCACGATCACGACGCGCTCGAACACGTCGCTCGGCAACAGCAGCAGCAACGTGGCACCGGTGACGCCACCGAGCGCTGACGCTGGGAGCAGACGGCGGAGGCGGGATGCCTGACCGACCAGTTCGCGCCGGTAGCCGATGACGCCCGACACCGAGCCCGGCACGAGGCCGATGTTGTTCGACACGTTCGCCAACAGCGGCGGGTACCCGAGCGCGACGAGCGTCGGGAACGTGATCAGCGAGCCCGAGCCGACGACCGTGTTGATCGTGCCTGCGGCGCAGCCGGCGAGGAGGATGAGGACGGCGTCGACCACGGACATGGGGTTGCCATCGTGCCACCTGAGCGAACCCCCGACGCGCCATGTGAGCGGTTGCGATCGAGTCGCAGCGCAGCCAGCGCCTCCGCGCGGCCCGGTGGCAAACGCTTTGGTACGTTCCGCACATGGCTCGAACGGGACGTTGTCTGTGCGGCAAAGTGACCTACGCCCTCGAGGGCGACCTCTTGGCAACGGCGGTCTGCCACTGCGACCACTGTCAACGCCAGGGCGGCAGCGCGTTCTCCGTCAACTTGGTGGCGCACGAATCGCAGTTGACGGTGAACGGTGACCTGGCGACCTACGACGAGATGGGCGAGCGCAACGATGCGGTGTACGTCCGCCGGCGCTTCTGCCCGTCGTGCGGCTCGCCGATCGTGTCCGAGCTCGCGCTCTCACCGGGCATCATCGCGGTGAAGGCCGGCACGCTCGACGACAAGTCCGACGTGGCGCCCACCATCGAGGCATGGTGCGTCGACAAGCAGCCGTGGGTGTCGCTGCCCGACATGGCCGTGTCGATGGAGCGCGAGTAGGAAGTCGCGCCTGTGGTGAGCGCAGCGCTCGCCAGCGGCGCGAGTTCCCAGTCGTGACGGGCGGCTGCGTGGGAGACTCGAACCCATGACCGAATCTGTCACCACCGCCACTGGCATCACACCTCAACGGCTCGCGGGCCTCCGCCGGTGGAACCTCGGGCTCACCGTGCTCCACGCCGCGCAGGCCGTGCTGATCATCGTGATGGCGAGCGACTTCGCGATCACGATCACGTCCACCTACCCGCAGGGCCCTCCCGGCACCCGGCTCACCGAGCCGCAGTCGTTCTTCGATCTCCGCATCGGCGCTGCGGTGGCGCTGTTCCTCGGCCTCGCCGCCGTCGACCACCTCCTCACCGCCACCGTGCTTCGCGGCCGTTACGAGGCCGACCTGCGCGGCGGCATCAACCGCTTCCGCTGGATCGAGTACTCGGTCAGCGCGACCCTCATGGTCATCCTGATCGCCTCGTACTCGGGCATCACCGACATCACCGGCGTGATCGCGGTCGCCGGCGCGAACGTCGGCATGATCCTCTTCGGCTGGCTGCAGGAGCGGATGAACCCGCCCGGCCGCACCACCACGACGATGCTGCCGTTCTGGTTCGGTTCGCTGGTGGGCATCGCCCCCTGGATCGCCATCGTCATCAACGTCGTCGGAGCCGAGGAGGTGCCCGGCTTCGTGTACGGCATCGTCGTCGCCGAGGCGATCTTCTTCTTCAGCTTCGCCCTCAACCAGTGGCTGCAGTACCGCGGTGTCGGCAGGTGGATTGACTACGCCTACGGCGAGAAGGTGTACCTGGTGCTCAGCCTCGTCGCGAAGTCGGTGCTGGCCTGGCAGATCTACGGCGGCTCGCTCGCCAACTGACCCTCGGGGTGAGGACGCGAGGCCGACTTCCTCAGAGCAGCTCGGTGACCGGCTTCGGGAGACGGATCCGCCAGTTGGGATGCCCCGGGTCGGAGGGGCGGTTCGGAGGCAGCACGGCTCCGGCGAGGTCGTCGGCGCTCATCAATCGCAGCCGTGACCCAGCGCCCAGCAGCGCGTCGTGCGTCGCGCTGATCACCGACGCCGCATCCGTCGCGTCGGGTGCCGCAGCGAGCAGCCGACCCCGCACCTCGTCGCGCGTGTCCGTGGCGTGCGTGTCGTCGTCGGGGGCCGGCGACGGCCCGCGCTGCCAGACCTCGGTGATGGTCGGCAGGTCGTGGGTGGTGTCGGTTGCGAGCGACGCCGCAGGCCAGTCGGCCGGCGCGTCGTCCTCGAACCACAGGACCTTGGTGCACGCGATGCGGCGATCGGAGAGCATCCGGCGCACCCGCGGCTCGACCGTGCCGAGGTCCTCACCCACCACGAAGGCTCCGGCTCGCGTGGCCTCGAGGCACACGATCGCGAGCAGTTCGTCGGCTGGGAAACGGACGTACGCCCCGTCATCGGGCGATCCGCCGGCGGGCACCCAGTACTGACGGAACAGCCCCATCGCATGGTCGATGCGCAACCCGTGCACACCGCGCAGACACGCCCGCAGCGTGGCGATGAGTGGTTCGTACAGCGCAGTGCGCAGGCGCCACGGCACGAACGGTGGGATGCCCCAATCCTGGCCGGCGGGGTTGAAGATGTCGGGCGGTGCCCCGATGCGCATGTCCTGCGCGAGATGGTCGCGGTAGTGGTGGGCGTCGGCCCCGGTGGGGGAGAAGCCGACAGCGAGGTCGCCGATGAGGGTGATGCCGGTGGCGGTCACCTGCGCCAACTGCTCAGCGAAGCGGTCCTGAACCCACTGGTGGAACGCGGCCTGCTCGGCGAGGCCGGGATCGTGGTCGATCGAGGGCAGCTCTGCGGGCCAGGTGCGCCAGTCGCCGAGCAGGGTGTCGCAGTGCGCGTTCCAGATCGCCACGTCGTCGGGCCGTCGATCGCCGACGGTGCCGGCGTCACACGCGGCCTCGTACTCGGCCTCGAGCACCGCCCGCTTCGCGATCCACACGTCGTCGCGGTCGACCAGGTCGTCGAGGGTGCCGGCCGATCCGCTCAGGCAGCGCAACCGCGCGGGCGACGGCCCGTCGATCGACAGCAGCAGCGGGTTCCAGGCCCGTCGGCTGCTGGGGTAGTAGGGGCTCGCCTCCTGGGGGAACGACGGCGCCGGCTGGTGGAGCGGGCTGGTCAGGAGCGCGCCTCCGCCTGCGGCCATGATCCGCTCTGCCAGCAGCCGCAGGTCGCCGAGATCGCCGATGCCCCACGACCGGTCGCTCCACGGCGCGTACGTCTGCTC
>JBEGOE010000172.1:0-3969 GCA_041182165.1 Actinomycetota bacterium | reverse complement strand
ATCGAGAACGAGGCGATCGTGGCGGCCGGCGGCACGGCGCTCGACGTCGAGGCGATCGTCGCCCAGTTCGAGCAGTTGGGCGCCCGTCTCGCACCGCACGTCACCGACACGGTGACGCTGCTGAACAAGGCGGTCCGCGAGGGGCACCACGTGCTGCTCGAAGGGGCGCAGGCCACCTTCCTCGACCTCGACCATGGCACCTATCCCTACGTCACCTCGTCGAACCCGACGGCCGGCGGCGCATCGGTTGGCAGCGGCATCGGCCCCCGGATGCTCAGCCGCATCGTGGGCATCACCAAGGCATACACCACCCGCGTCGGCGCCGGCCCGTTCCCCACCGAGCTGCTCGACGCCGATGGCGATCGCCTCGTCGAGATCGGTCGTGAGTTCGGCACCGTCACCGGCCGCCGCCGCCGTCCGGGCTGGATCGACTGCGCGATGCTGCGCCATGCGGTCGAGGTGAACTCGCTCACCGAGCTGGCGCTCACCAAGCTCGACGTGCTCGACGGGTTCGAGACCGTGAAGGTGTGCGTCGGCTACCGCATCGACGGCCAGCGCATCAACCACTACCCCGATCGCGCCGATCTGCTGGCGAGGGTCGAGCCCGAGTACGTCCAACTGCCGGGCTGGCAGCGCGACCTCCGGGCCACCCGCCAGGTCAGCGAGCTCCCCAGCGCGGCACGGGCGTTCGTGCAGCTGATCGAGGCCGAGGTCGGGGTGCCGATCAGCGTGGTCGGCGTCGGCGCCGAGCGCGACGACTACCTGCATTGGTCGTGACGCGATGATCCCCCGCTACTCGCTGCCCGAGATGTCGGCGGTGTTCAGCGACACCGCCCGCTTCGGCCGGTGGCTCGAGATCGAGCTGCTCGCCACCGAGGCACACGTCGAGCTCGGCGTCGTGTCGGCCGCCGACGCGGCGCGCTGCCGCGAGGCCGCGCCGGTGGTCGACGACGCCTTCGTGCAGGCGGTCAGCGACCGCGAGGCGCTCACCGACCACGACGTCGCTGCGTTCGTCGACGTCGTGCAGGCCCGCATCGGAGTGCCGGCCGGCGCCTGGATCCACTACGGCCTCACCAGCAGCGACGTGGTCGACACGGCCTGGTGCTGGATGCTGCGTGACGCGGCCGACCTCCTCGTCGACGCGTCGACGCAGTTGCTCGGTGTGCTGGTCGAGATGGCGCACCGCCACCGCGACGACGTCATGATCGGCCGCACGCACGGCGTGCATGCCGAGCCGACGACGTTCGGCGTGAAGGTCGCGCTCTGGGCGTTGCAGGTCGACCGTGACCGCGCCCGCCTGCGGGCCGCCCGCGACGCGGTCAGCGTCTGCAAGCTCAGCGGGGCGGTGGGCACCTATTCGAACATCGACCCGTCGGTCGAGCGCTTCGTGGCCGACCGGCTCGGGCTGCGGCCGGTGCCGGCCACCCAGGTGATCGCCCGCGACCGCCACGCCGAGTACCTGTGGGCGTGTGCGTCGGTGGGCTCGACCCTCGAGATGATCGCCGTCGAGCTGCGCCACCTCCAGCGCACCGAGGTGCGTGAGGTGCAGGAGGGGTTCAAGCCGGGCCAGAAGGGCTCGTCGGCCATGCCGCACAAGCGCAACCCGATCTCGGCCGAGACGATCACCGGGCTGTCGCGCGTGCTGCGCAGCAACCTCCAGGCCGGCCTGCAGGACGTCGCCCTCTGGCACGAGCGGGACATATCGCACAGTTCGGTCGAGCGGATCATCCTGCCGGACTCGTCGCTGATGGCGCACTACGTCATGCATCGGGCCCGCCGTCTGTTGCAGGGGCTCGTGGTCGACACGGCACGCATGCAGCACAACATCGACTCGAGCCATGGGCTGGTGTTCAGTCAGGGCGTGCTGTTGGCACTGATCGGCTCGGGCGGGCTGAGCCGCGACGACGCCTACCGGGTCGTGCAGTCGGCGGCGATGCGGGCGTGGGACGAAGGCATCGACTTCCGGGCCCTGCTCGAGCAGGACCCGGCCGTCGCGTCACTCGATCGGTCGCTGCTCGACGAGGCGTTCGACCTGTCACGGTCGGTGCGCAACATCGGTGCCGTGTTCTCGGCACTCGACGAGATCGACCTTTGATTCAGGCGCCGCGCGAGATGCCGGCGGCCTTCAGCACCGATGCCTCGACGCCCACGTCGCGCCAGGTGGCGTAGGCAATGCCCTGCCGCTCGCTGTAGCTCTTCGCGATCTTGACGAACTCGGCCTCGAGTGCCGTCATGTCGACGCCGGTGCCCATCGCCTCGAGCTCGTCGGTGAGGTTGCGACGCTCCTGGATGAGGCGCAGCTCGTCGAGCGGATCGGCCACTGCCAGCTCGGCCTCGATGGCAGCGAGTCGCGCCGTGATCGAGTCGGGGGTGCGCTTGCGGCCGCGCTTGGGCTTGTTGGAACGCAGTGCATCGAGGTACTCACGCACGACCCGACCCTCGATTCGGCCAGCAGCCATAGCTGCTTTGTGCTGATCACTCAACGGATTCTTGGGACCCTTCTTCGTCATGGCGAAAGACTATGCGCGAGATCACGGCATAGTGTGCAATAGTCGTTCTCTCTTTCGCCCTCTCTTTCTCTCTCTTCCGGCTGAGCTGATAGTTGCATCCTGCCCGAACCCATTGAGCCAAACCCGAGTCGTCGATCGTGGACGCCGGGCGGAGCGGTAGCGTCGGGCGCTTCATGGACCTCGGCGCGCTGTTCACCCTCGAACCCCACGGGCCCGACACCTTCGTCGGCGCCGGGCCCCGGTACCCGTGGGGCGGGCTCTACGGCGGCCAGATCGTCGCCCAGGCGCTGCGGGCGGCGGCCGCAACGGTCGACCCCGAGCTCGCGGTGCACTCGTTGCGCGCCTACTTCATCCGCCGCGGCGACGCGAGCGAGCCGGTCCGCTACGAGGTCGACCGCATCCGCAACGGGCGGAGCTTCTCGACCCGGCGCGTGGTGGCACGCCAGGCGATCGGCGCGATCCTCAACCTCGAGGCGTCGTTCCAGCGCCCCGAAACCGACTTCAGCCTGCAGACCGTCCACATGCCCGCCGACGTGCCACCTCCCGGTGCACCCGACCGCGACAACTGGACCACCTCGTTCGACCGCTACGAGGTGCCCTCGGCGCAGTTGTCTCGGCCCGCCATCGGTGCCGGCCGAACGGCTGCCTGGATGCGCGTCACGGACGACCTCGCCGACGAACCGCTCGTGCACCAGTGCTGGCTCGCCTACATGTCGGACGACCTGCCGTCCGAGACGGTGCGCCAGGCGCTGCTCGAGCACGAGCCGCCCGGCACCGATCACGACACCTGGTGGCAGGGCGGATTCGGTGCGAGCCTCGACCACTCGATCTGGTTCCACCACGCCGTCCGCGCCGACCAGTGGCACCTCTACGACTTCGCCTGCCACGGGTACGTGGGTGGCCGCGGCCTCTCGGTGGGCCATGTCTTCAGTGCCGACGGCCTGCACGTCGCCACCGTCACCCAGGAGGTCCTGGTCCGCACCAAGCGGACGCACCCCGGCGCGCACCCGGGGACGTAGGGCGACCTGCCGACCGACGGCTACCGTCGACCGACATGGACCTCCCGCCCCTCGACCCGGCCCGCCATGCGCTCCGCGAGCACGTGCTCACCCACAGCCTCAAGCGCGGTGACTTCACCCTGAAGTCGGGGGCGAAGAGCGCGTGGTTCCTCGACACGAAGCAGACCGCCTGCCGCCCCGACGGCTTGCTGCTGATGGCCGACGTGGCGCTGTCGCTGGTGCCCGACGACGCGACGGCGATCGGTGGCATCACGGTGGGCGCCGACCCGGTTGCCTACGCGGTGGCCGCCGTGGGTGCCACGCGGGGCCGGGCGTTGAAGTCGTTCACCATCCGCAAGGAGGCGAAGGACCATGGCATGGGTGGCCGGGTGGCGGGTGCGCTCGAGCCGGGCGACCGGGTGGTCATCACCGAGGACACGGTCACGCGCACCACGTCGACG
>JBEGOE010000171.1:0-3927 GCA_041182165.1 Actinomycetota bacterium | reverse complement strand
CCCGAAGTCCGGCATCGGCTGCTGCTCGCGCAAGAACAGCCGTTACCGTTGTCTTGCCCACGCCACCTTTCCCGGCCACGATGACCAGGCGGGTGGTGCGGAACAGTTCTCGTGGATCCAGGCGCTTCGGAGGCACTCGTGCGCAGACTAGCCATCGTCCTGCTGATGGCCGCCGCCCTGGCGGGCGTCGGTTCGGCTCGATCGGGCACGGCGCAGGCGTCCGTTCCCCCAACCGACACCAGCTCACCGGCCGACACTGCGGTGCCGGACACCGACGCGACGCTCGCGCCGGTCGACGTCCTGCAGGTCACGGGCCTGTTCAACGGCATCGTCATCGACGCGATCGACCGCGCCATCGAGCGCGCCGTCGAGGGTGGCTCGCAGGCGCTGATCCTGCAGGTGAACTCGAGCGGCTCGATCGCCTCGCCCGCCGAGTTGCAGGCGCTCATCCAGCGCGTCGCCGATGCCCCGGTGCCGATCGGCATCTGGGTCGGTCCGTCGCGCAGCGCCCGGCTGTACGGCACGCCAGCCCAACTCATGGGCGTGGCCGACGTGACCGCGATGGTCAGCGGCAGCCGCATGGGTTACACCGGCAGCTTCGTCGAGCTCGAGAACGGCCGAGCGGTCGACTGCGGTGCGGCGGCGAACGACCGCGTGGTCAACGACTCGCTGTCGTTCCAGGAGGCCCGCACCCTCGGCGCATTGCGCCTCGACACGCCCGACGTGGGCGTGCCGACCATCCGCAGCATGGTGCTGGCGATGGACGGCGTGGTCGCCGACGGCAAGACCCTCGACACGGTCAGCGAGGGTGTGAACGACGAAGGCGGCGCCGAGCTCAGTTCGACGCTCGTGAAGTTCTCGAAGTTGGGTCTGGTCAACCAGCTCATGCACACGATGGCGAGCCCGCCGGTCGCCTACCTGATGTTGCTCATCGGCTTGGCGCTCCTGGTGTTCGAGTTCTTCACCGCCGGCGTCGGTGTGGCCGGCGTGGTCGGTGCCGTGTGTGCGTTCTTCGGTTGCTTCGGTCTCGCCGAGCTGCCGGCGCGTGGGTGGGCAGTTGGGCTCCTGGTGCTCGGCATGGTCGCCTTCGCGATCGACGTCCAGGTCGGCATCCCGCGTTTCTGGACCGGTGTGGGGATCGTCTTCACCATCCTCGGCAGCTGGTTCCTCTTCGAGGACCTGCCGGGGGCATCGCTGCGCGTCGGCTGGATCACCCTGCTCGTCGGCATCGGCGGCGTCATGCTCACCTTCATCGTCGGCATGCCGTCGATGGTCCGCACCCGGTTCGCCACCCCCACCATCGGTCGTGAGTGGATGATCGGCGAGCTCGGCACCGCCGTCGGCGCTGTCGACCCCGAGGGTCTCGTCACCGTCGCCAACGCCCGTTGGAGGGCCCGCACCAACCGTGCCACGCCGGTGGCTGCCGGCGAGGTCGTGCGTGTGGTTGCCATCGACGGCGTCACGCTCGAGGTCGAGCCTGAGACCGGTGGCGCCCGCGACTACCGCGAGCAGCGGACAGCGTCCGAGTCGTGACCTCCCCGGCCGCCGCCCCGGCATCGGCGGCCGCCGAGCCAGCGCAGCGCGGCAGTCTCACTCCGGTCGAGTGGGCGCGGCTCTTCGCACCCGGCGTCGTGTGGGGGACATCGTTCTTCTTCATCGCCGAGGCGCTCGACGCGTTCTCGCCGGCGCTCATCACGCCGATGCGCATCCTGCTGGGCTTCGCGACGTTGGCGTGCTTCAGGGCGGCCCGGGCGCCGCTGCCCCGCGAGGTACTCCCGAAGGTGGCCCTGCTCGGGTTCGTCTGGATGGCGTTCCCGCTGTCGATGTTCCCCTTCGCCGAGGAGCGCGTGTCGTCGAGCGTCACCGGGATGCTGAACGGCGCCACCCCGCTGTTCGTGGCGATCGTCGCGTCGATCATCCACCGGCGGGTGCCCTCGCGGGGCATGACCACCGGCCTGCTCGTCGGACTGGTCGGCGTGGCGCTGATCTCGGTGCCGACGCTCGGCGAAGGGTCGTCGAGCGGATGGGGTGTGGCGATGATCATGGCTGCGCTCGTGTTCTACGGGTTCGCGCTGAACCTCGCCGTGCCGTTGCAGCAGCAGTACGGGGCGCTGCCGGTGATGTGGCGCGCGCAGGCGTTCGCGCTGTTGTTCACGACACCGCTCGGCGTCTACGGCCTCGGCGACTCGACCTTCGCTTGGCACTCGATGTTCGCGATGCTCGGTCTCGGGGCCTTCGGCACCGCGCTCGCCTACGTCCTCGTCGCCGACAACGCCGGCCGCATCGGGAGCACGCGGGCCAGCGTCACCACCTACATCATCCCCGTGGTGGCGCTCGCGCTCGGCGTCGTGATCCTCGACGAGTCGGTGGCAGCACTCGCACTCGTGGGGTGTGCGGTCGCCCTGCTGGGTGCGTATCTCGCCGGCCGATCGCGTCACTAGGTTGTGAATCGTGCGAGCAGACGCAGACCCGGGCCCAGGCGCAGACCCAGACACGTGTACCAGGATTCGGGAACTGGGTGACCATTGCGCCGAGTTCGTTTCGGGTTCTATGGTGTCGCAACGAGGAGGTTGGCGTGGCGCTCCGACGGGACGACCAGTACGACGAGATCGAGTGGCAGCGGGCTGCAGCCTGCCGCAGCGAGCACTCGGATTCGTTCTTCCCGCCTCCGCACTTCGAGCGCAAGGACGTGCGGGCCGCCCGTGAACGCCTCGCCAAGTCCGTCTGCCGGCGATGCCCGGTCAGCGAGTCGTGCCTCGCGTACGCGCTCCGGAACCGTGAACCCCACGGCGTCTGGGGCGGGCTCAACGAGATCGAGCGCAACGGACTCGCAGTCGACGCCGCCCGGTGTTCCGCTGGCTGATCTCCGCCGCCCGCGAGAGGTAGCGGTCGACAAACGCACGTGGGTCCAGGGCCGACCCGCCGGCTACAGCGTGGTGGGACAGGGCATGCCCGTCGTCTTCCTGCACGGCTGGGCGCTCGCCCAGCACACCTACCGTGATGTCATCGAGACCATCGCCGCGCAGGGCTGCAAGGTCATCGCGCCGTCGATGCCCGGGTTCGGTGGGTCGGCCGATCTCCCTGCCGACGCCTTCTCGATCAGCGGCTACGCGGCGTGGGTCATCGCCCTGCTCGACGCGCTCGAGGTCGACGAGCCGGTCGTGGTAGTGGGGCACTCCTTCGGCGGCGGCGTCGCGATCCGTCTCGCCCACGACCACCCCGAGCGCACGCGATCACTGGTGCTCGTGAACTCCGTCGGTGGTTCGTCGTGGAAGAAGGGCTCCACGATGAGGTCGATCACCGAGCGTCCGCTCTGGGACTGGGGCCTGCACTTCCCGGCCGACGTGTGGCCGATCCGGCAGGCCAGCCGCGTGCTGCCCGTCATCGTCGAGGACCTGCTGCCGAACCTCGTGCGTCACCCTCGCGCACTGGTGAAGGTTGCCAACCTCGCCCGTCGTGCCGACCTGCGCTCCGAGGTCGAGGCGCTACGCGACCGCGGGCTGCCGATCACCATCATCTGGGGCACCCGCGACGGCGTCATCCCACGCGAGTCGTTCGAGGCGCTGTGCGTTGCCTCGGGGGTGGAGGGCACGGTCGTCGAGGGGAGCCACAGCTGGTTGCTCGCCGACCCCGACCACTTCGGTGAGGTCATCACGAACGACGTGCGCATCGCTCAGGCGGCGCGTCAGCTCGAGGCTGCTGCACCGCCCGAGCGGCGCCGCGGCGTGCGACGCCTGCCCACGATCAGAGGGAAGGCAACCGCGGACCCGCGATCCGCAGATCGTCCCGACGTCGGGTGACGCCTCGCGCGTCGAGCTCGTTCGCGAGCGGGACCGCGTACTTCCGCGACACGCCCATCGACTCGCGCAGTTGCGACAGGGTGATGCCATCGGGGTACTCGGCCAGCAGCACGGCTGCGTGCCGGGC
>JBEGOE010000170.1:0-6821 GCA_041182165.1 Actinomycetota bacterium | reverse complement strand
CACCGAGGTCGACGGCAATGCCGTCGACCCCGGGGACCGGTTCGGGCAGTGCGGCGACGAAGCGCCGGGCGTGTGTGACGGCCGCATCGATCGGCCCGCGGCCGATCGCGCCGCGGCGCTGTATCTCGGAGAGAACTCGGGAGAGTGCTGCGTCGTCAGTCATTCGCCGGGGCGATGACCACGCACCGGCGCGGATCGTCACCCTCGGAGCGGGTGACGACGCCGTCGTACTCGGACAGCACGTCGTGGATGTTCTTGCGGTCGGAGGACGACATCGGCTCGAGCCGCTTCGCCGCGCCATCGGCAGCCACCTGGGCGGCCACCTGCTGGGCGAAGGCAGTGAGTGCCTCCTTGCGACGCTCGCGGTAGCCGCCGACATCCACCCGAAGGCGGGTGTCGTGGTCGCCGAGACGACGCTGTGAGGCCACCCGGGTGAGTTCCTGGACCGCCTGCAACGTCGAGCCACGCGGGCCGACCAGCAGACCGAGGTCGGTTCCGTCGACCTTCACCTCGATGTCGTCGTCCTCACGATGGATCGTCGCCGTGCCGGCAATGCCGAAGGCGTCGACAAGCCCCTGGACGAACCGCTGTGCTTCCTGGCCGACCTGCTCTGCGTCCACCGTGCTCTCCTTCTCGGCGGACTCCGCCGAACCATCGCCTGCTGTGGCCGGGGCGGCCTGACCACGACGGCTCGATGAGCCCTCGCGGCGGGCGGGACGGCGCTCGGCCGACCCGCTCTGACGTGCGGCCGGCTTGCGTGCCGGCTCGGTCTCGACCGTGGTCTCAGCACCGTCGTCGTCGGCAATGGTTGCCGCGCCGGTGGTGTCGTCAGCCTTGTCACCGCGCTTCTTGCGCTCACGACGCTCGGCCTTCGCGCGTGGCTGCGTCGGGCGAACCCGTGCACGAACCCGTGCTTCGCCGCGAACTCGACCGAACAAGCCGGGCTTCGGCTCGTCGAGAATCGTGATCTCGGCATCGTCCTCGGCCACGCCGAGCTGATCAAGCGCCTTGCTCTTCGCCTCGTCGACGGTACGACCAGTGGTTTCGACCCATTCCATGGCTGTCACTTCTTCCGTTGCGTACGCGACGCAGGTGGTGTGGGGCGGCCGGATCGGCCGCTCGAGGGGGGCCGACCGGTGGACCCGGACGGCGTGGGCTTGTTCTTCGGCGGTGTGACCCGCTTGCTCACGGTGGTGCTGCTGGAAGCGGCGCCACCCTTTGCCGGCGAGCCCTTCGCCTTCGACTCCTTGGCGGCAGCCAGTTCCTTCTTCGCCATCCCGAACATGCCGCCGCCGCCGTTCGGATCGGCCTTCGCGATCTCACGGGCCTGCTCGCCGGCTTTCTGTGCCTGCTGACCGAGCGAGTGCTCGCCGGCGTAGAACCGCTTGGTGATGTACCACTGGAGCGCGATCCGGAAGATCGCCTGAGCCATGTAGTAGATGACCAGGCCGGTGAGGTAGAAGACCAGGAAGACAGCGAAGACCACAGGCAGGTACTGCATGATCTTCTGCTGCGTGGCCGACATCGTCGGGCTCATCGTGGCGCGAGCAGCGACCATCTTCTGCTGCACGAAGTACAGCACGCCGAGGGCGACCACCAGCATGGCGTAGACGAAGCCGGTGCCGAATCCCTTGGCGATCATGTCGATCGGGCGCTCGGCCAGGTCGAGGCCCCACGACATCATCGTCGACTCACCGGCGAGTGACTGGTAGAGGCTGGAGCTCGCCGGGATGTAGTCCGGGTAGAACACCTTCGTTCCAGCGGCCTGTCCGACGCACAGCTCCTGGGCTCCGGCCGACAGGCCGGCGACACCACACGTGACCTCGGTGGTCAGGCCGTGCAGCACCTTGAACATGATGATGAAGACCGGGAACTGCAGCAGCAGCGGGAAACACGAGGCCAACGGGTTGACCTTGTGCTGCTGGTACAGCTTCATCATCTCTTCGTTGAGCTTCTGGCGGTCGCCGCGGTGCTCCTGCTGGAGCTTGCGGAGCTCCGGCTGGAGCTTCTGCATCTCGAGCATGCCCTTGGTGGCCTTGAGCTGCAGCGGCGCCGTGATGATCATCACCACCAGAGCGATGAGCGAGATCGCCACGATGTAGTTGGGGTAGAAGTCGTAGAACTTCGCCAGCAACCAGGCGGGGCCTTCGAAGAGGAACGCGGTCATGTGGCCGCTCGCTTTCGTGAAGAGACGTCGGGAACAGGGTCCCAACCGGAGGGACCGAACGGCCGGCAGCGGACGAGCCGCCGGACCGTGAGCACCAGCCCACGCGTCGTGCCGTGGACCTCGAGGGCCTCGACTGCGTATGCGGAGCAGGACGGGGTGAACCGGCAGGGGGAGGGTCGTCCCTCGACCGCCCGCTGGTAGAAGGTCACGAGCCGGACGATGATGCCGGGTCGGTGCTCGGTTTCACCGAACGTGTGTTCGTGACCGCAGCCGTGGCCGGCCGTTGTGGTGCGCCGGCGGACGCCTGCTGAGCGGATGCCACCAGGGCAGTGACGTCGCGCATCAACTCGTCGAACGACCGTGCTGCGACGTCGGGACGTGCTCCCACCAGGTAGAAGCCCGGTGGCAGTGCGGTCGCCGACAACGCCGCGCGGAGTCGCCTGCGGACGCGGTTGCGCACGACGGACGGTCCGATGGCGCGGCCGATCGCGAACGCCACTCGCGGGGGCGATGCTTCGGGATCGAAGAGACAGTTGCACCAGAGCACTCCGGCCCGGACACGGCGGCCGTCTCGCGAGACGCGCGCGACGACGCTCCGTTCCCGGATGCGCCAGATCAAGCCGACAGACGGTGGCGGCCCTTGGCGCGGCGGGCCTTCAGGACGGCGCGGCCACCAGCGGTGCTCATGCGGTTGCGAAAGCCGTGCTTCTTCGCGCGTCGACGGTTGTTTGGCTGAAAGGTGCGCTTCACGCGGCCCTCCTCGGACAGGCCACAGCCGGAACTGTGGGAGACAGGTGATCGAGCTACCTCACTGCCGGCCGGGTTGCGACCTGTCGCGAGGACGCGAACCTCGACAGGTTAGGGCTGTGCAGGGATGACGGCAACACGGGTGCCGTGGCAGGGAGGGCGAGGACGCCTGCTAGCGTGGCGTTCTCCCGTCGGTGACGACCCCGATTGCGACCGTCCACACCCTGTGGGCAATGATGTGGACAGTCAGGTCCCCGAAGGCAGGAGATGCAGGTGAACGACGCTGAACAGATGTGGACAGCGGTCGCCGAGCTCCTCCGGGCACAGGTGTCCGAGGCCGTGTGGTTCTCCACCTTTCAGGACGTGGTTGCCCTCGAGAGCGATCCGTCGATGTTGCGCCTCAGCGCACCGAACAGCCATACGCGTGACCGGATCCTGAGTCGGTACCTCCCTCTCGTGCGTGATGCGCTCGACGAGATCGGTGCCTCGAACCACCAGCTCGTGGTCGAGGTCCAGATGGTCGACACCTTCATCGATGAGCAGCCGGCCGGTGGGCAGGGCACGCTGCCAGGCACCACCAGCACCGGCTACGGGAGCGGTCCGAGCGGACGCTCCGACGGCGATTATCGCGATCGGGTGCCGAGCTCGCTCGACCTGGCCGGCCTGAACCCCCGCTACACGTTCGAGACGTTCGTGAAGGGCGCCTCGAACCAGTTCGCCCTCGCCGCGGCGCTCCGGGTTGCCGAGACGCCCGGCCGCAGCTACAACCCGTTGTTCATCTACGGCGCGGCCGGTCTCGGCAAGACCCACCTGCTCCACGCGATCGGTCACTACGTGCACCACCACTATCAGCACGACATCGTGCGGTACGTCAGCACCGAGACCTTCCTCAACGAGTACGTCGACGGCATCCGCACCAACACGATCGCCAACTTCAAGCGCCGCTACCGCGACATCGACGTGCTGCTCATCGACGACATCCAGTTCATGGAGGGCAAGGAGGGGCTCCAGGAGGAGTTCTTCCACACGTTCAACTCGCTCCACGGTGCGAACAAGCAGATCGTCATCTCGAGCGACCGGATGCCCGACGCCATCCCCACGCTCGAGGAGCGGCTCCGCGGTCGGTTCAAGTGGGGCCTCATCACCGACATCCAGCCGCCCGATCTCGAGACTCGTCTCGCCATCCTCCGCAACAAGGCCGAGCGTGACAACAGCCCGGTCCCGGCCGAGTCGCTCGAGTTCATCGCGTCGCGCATCACCAGCAACATCCGCGAGCTCGAGGGCGCACTCATCCGCGTCACCGCATACGCAAGCCTCAACAACGTCCCGATCAGCACCCACCTTGCCGAGCAACTGCTCGGCGACCTGATGCACGGCTCGCAGGTGAAGACCCGCACCGACGAGGAGATGTTGGCCGAGATCGCGATCATCCTCGGTTTCAGCGTCGAGGCATTGCGCGGCAAGAGCCGGCAGCGGCCGTTGGTGCAGGCCCGGCAGACGGCGATGTACGTCTTCCGCGAGCTCACCGACCTCAGCTACCCCAGCATCGCCCGGCTGTTCGGCGGCCGCGACCACACCACGGTCATCCATGCCGTCGACAAGATCCAACGCCTCATGAAAGAGCGCAAGCAGGTCTACGACCAGGTGACCGATCTCATCCAGCGGTTGAAGACCAGTTGATGGCGCGCGGGGCTGTGCACATCATGGGGACGCACCACCGCCAACGGTGGACGACACCTCCGTCGTCCACCGAAGCACACACGTGTCATTCCCGGGCTGGGGACGCGCGTGGATGGTGCTGTGCACGACCAAACGGCCCCTACGCTGCGGCGACGGGCACTTGTGCACAATCCACAGCCCTTATTACCTCTATTAGTTCTTTCACCACCGTCTGATGAGGAAGGTAACCCTGTGAAGTTCCGCTGCGAACGAGAGACCCTGGCCGAGGCGCTCACCACTGCCGGACGTGCTGCCACCGGCCGGACGGGCACCCTGCCGGTGCTGTCCGGTGTTCGGCTCGAGTTGGTCGGCGACCGTCTCACCGTCACGGGCACCGACCTCGACCTGACGATCCAGCTCGACGTCGCTGTGGGCGGTGACGTCGATGGCGGGGTGGTCGTACCCGCACGTCTCGCCAGTGACATCGTTCGGTCCCTGCCGAGTGGCAAGGTCGAGGTGGCCGTCGACGAGGACGAGGTCCGCATCAGCGGTGGCCGCTCGCAGTTCACCGTGCGGCCGCTGTCGCTCGACGACTACCCGCGACTCGCCACCCCGGCCTCGAGCGCCGTCACCATCGACGCGGCCTCCTTCGGTGAGGCGCTGCGCCAGGTGGTGCGTGCGGCCAGCACCGACGAAGCCCGCCCGATCCTCACCGGTGTGCTGCTGATGGCCGAGAACGACGGCCTTCGCCTGGTGGCCACCGACTCGTACCGCCTCGCGGTGCGCGACCTGCCCGGTGTCAGCGTGCTCGGCGCCGACCAGAAGGTGCTCGTGCCCGGCCGTGCCCTCACCGAGCTCCAGCGCCTGATGGGCATGGGCGACCAGGTGGTCCTCCGGCTCGGCGAGCGTGACGCCACCTTCGAGATCGGGACCACCCGCCTCACCACCCGCCTCATCGAGGGCGAGTTCCCCAACTATCGCCAGCTCATCCCCGCCAGCCACCCCAACGTGCTCACCGTCGATCGCGAGCCGTTGCTCGAGGCGATCCGCCGCGTGAAGATCCTCGCCAAGGACGCCACGCCGGTCCGGCTCCAGATCACCTCCGACAGCCTGAAGCTCACCGCCATCACGCAGGACGTCGGCAACGCCGTCGAGGAGCTCGACGCCACCGCCGCCGGCACCGACCTCACGGTGGCGTTCAACCCGGACTACCTCGCGGCCGGTATCGAGGCCGTCGGCACCGACCAGATCACTCTGTCGACGATCGACGGCCTGAAGCCGGCGGTGGTCCGCGGTGTCGGCAGCGACGACTACCTGTACCTGCTGATGCCCGTGCGGGTGCCGTAGGGCCCGCACGCCGCATCGTGACCCGACTGTCGCTGTGATCGTCTCACGGCTCGAGCTCGTCGACTTCCGCAACTACACGACCGCCCTGTTCGAGCTGCAGGCGGGCACGACGGCGGTCGTTGGCCGTAACGGCCAGGGCAAGACCAACTTCGCCGAGTCGTTGGCCTATCTGGCCACGCTCGGCAGCTTCCGTGGCGCCCCGGACGAGGCGCTGGTCCGCATGGGCGCCGACACCGCTGTCATCAGGGCGTGGGTCGTGCAGGACGACGGCCGTGAGGTGCTGGTCGAGGCCGAGCTCAACCGCAACGGCCGAAACCGCGTGCTGGTCAACCGCCAGAAGCTCGGCCGCACACGCGACCTGCTCGGTGTGGTGCGGGTGACGGTGTTCTCGCCGGACGACCTGGTGGTGGTGAAGGAGGGGCCGGGCGGCCGGCGCCGGTTCCTCGACGACACGCTGGTCGCGCTCGCGCTGAAGTACGACGCGATGCGCCTCGAGCTCGACCGTGTGCTCAAGCAACGAAACACCTTGCTGAAGCAAGCGGGCGGCCGCCTCGACGATGCAGCCGAGGTGACCCTCGACGTGTGGGACGCCAAGCTCGCCCAACTCGGTGACCAGTTCGGCCATGCCCGAGCGGTCCTGGTGGCGAAGCTCGACCCGATGGTGGTCGAGGCGTACGAGCAGCTCGCTGGCACCAGCACGCCGATCGAGCTGCGGTACGAACCGGCCTGGCGTCAGCGCGGCCTTGCGGTGGCCCTGGCCGAGGCGCGACGTGACGACATCCGCCGTGGGGTGTCGACCGTGGGCCCGCACCGCGACGACGTCGAGCTGTTCATCAACGGCATGCCTGCGCGTACCCACGCCTCGCAGGGCGAGCAGAGGACCCTTGCGCTGGCGCTGCGC
>JBEGOE010000169.1:0-4412 GCA_041182165.1 Actinomycetota bacterium | reverse complement strand
GTGCAGCTCGGCAGGGTCGAGCTGGGCGAGGTGCGCGTGCGTGCGGTCGAACACGGCGTCCTGGTACTCGGCGAACGCGCCGAGGTCACCCATCCGCTGCAGCACCATCTCGTCGACCGTGCGGTGCTTGCCGTGGTCGTTCACGCTCATGCCCACACGCGCCTGCCACTCGTCGTTCCAGATGGGTGCCTGGCCCGTCAGCAACATGAACGACGCGTCGTGCATGTTCAGGTAGTGGAACAGCGAGAACGCGATCGGCAGCACGCCGTCGCGCTCGACGTGGTTCACGTGCTCGGTGTCCATCGTGGTGACGGCCTGCGTGTACAGCGAGTGCAGCGCGCGCATGCGGCGCTGCAACGAGTCGAGGGTCGGGTCGAGGTCGGCCATGGTCACTCCCGTGCCAGTTCGGTGGCGGCGATCGCGGCCACGTCGGATGCGGTCTGCCTGCTGCGGATGTCGAAGGTGACCGAGTGGATCGTGCCCGTGAACGGGAACGGCCCCTCGTAGTCGGACACGACGGGCGACAGGGCGTCTCGGCCGATGTCGGTGCCGGTGGAGCCGAGCATGCGGACGAGCTGCGGCACGCTGGCGCTGGCGAGGTCGGCGCCGTCGACGGCGACCGTGATGTCACCCGACTTGCCCGTGCGGTCGAAGCGGGCCACCAGCTGGTGACGACCGGGCGCCAGCGACACCGGCGCCGAGGCACGGGTGTGCGTGCCGAGCGCGTTGTAGTCGAAGTGCAGCACGCCGTCCTGCAGGAAGAAGCTGTGCCCGACGTTGTGGCTGCCGCGTGCGTAGATGACGCCCTCGACGGCGCCATCAGCCGCGTCGCCGACGGTGACGTCGGCGGTGATGGTCCATGCACGCGCACCGAGCGACGGCGACGCGTCGGACGGGATGTGCGACAGCGGCGGCACGTACACGTAGTTCGATCGGGCGTGCACGGTGCCCGGCCGCGGCGGGGCACTGAACAGCTCGATGGTGCGGTCGTCGAGCGGCAGGACACCCTTGTCGCCGGCCTCCACCCACCACAGCTCGATCAGTTCCTGCAGCTTGTCGGGGTGCTCGGCAGCGAGGTCGTGGCACTCCGAGAAGTCCTCGTCGAGGTGGAACAGGCCCCACACGTCGTTCTCGAACGGCGCACCCGACTCGTGGTACGTGGTGGCCTTCCACCCGTCGGCCCAGATGCCGCGGTGGCCCATCTGCTCGAAGTACTGCACCCGCCGCGGCGGCGGTGCGTCGGCGTCGTGCTGGGTGGGCACGGCGCTGCGGCCGTGCATCGGGATCTGCTCGTGGCCGTTGAACGACGACGGCGCCTCGAGCCCGACGATGTCGAGCAACGTGGGCGTGATGTCGACGGCATGCAGGAACTGACGGCGGATCTGGCCCTTCGACGCCTCGTCGATGCCGGCCGGCCAGTGCACCACCAGCGGGTCGCGCACGCCACCGCCGTAGGTGTTCTGCTTGTACCAGCGCAGCGGCGAGTTGCCCGCCTGCGCCCAACCCCACGGGTAGTTGCTGTGCGAGTGCGGGCCACCGATGTCGTCGAGGCGGGTGGCCGCGATGGCGTCGACGTCTTCCCACATCCCGTTGAAGAACGAGAACTCGTCCATCACACCGAACGGGCCGCCCTCGCGGCTGGCGCCGTTGTCGCTCATCACCATCAGCACGGTGTCGTCGAGCAGCCCGCGATCGGCGAGGTAGTCGGTGAGCCGCCCGATCTGGTCGTCGGTGTGGTGGAGCATGGCGGCGAACGCCTCCATCAGCCGGCACGAGAACGCCTGCTGGTTCGGCGTGAGGTCGACCCAGCGCGGCACACCCGGGTTCAGCGGCGCCTGGGTGGTGCCGGGCGGCACGATGCCGAGCTCCTGCTGGCGGGCGAACCACCGGTCGCGCCACACCTCGTAGCCCTCGTCGAACGCACCGCGGTACATGTCGCGGTACGACTGCGGCGACTGATGCGGCGCGTGCATCGCACCGAACGCCATGTAGAGGAAGAACGGCCGGTCGGGGCGCACCGACACGAGGTCGTTGATGTAGGCGATCGACTGGTCGACGATGTCCTCGCTGACGTGGTAACCGTCGTCGGGCCCGCCCGGGGGGTCGATGTGGGTGTTGTCGCGCGTCAGCTCGGGATAGAACTGGTCGGTCTCGCCCTGCAGGAAGCCGTAGAACTTGTCGAAGCCCTTCTGCAGCGGCCAGTTGTGGTGCGGGCCGGCCGCCGAGCACTCCTCCATCGGCGCCATGTGCCACTTGCCGGTGGCGAACGTGGCGTAGCCGTGGCTTCGCAACAGCTCGGCCAGCGTGGCGGCGCGCGGCGTGATGCCGCCGCGCATGTGCGGGAACCCGGTGCTCCAGTTGCTCACGCCGCGCATGCCGACGGTGTGGTGGTTGCGGCCGGTGAGGAGGCAGGCACGGGTGGGCGAGCACAGCGCGGTCGTGTGGAAGTTCGTGTAGCGGAGGCCGTTGGCGGCGAGCCGGTCGACGCTCGGCGAGTGCAGGGTCGAGCCGTACGAACCGAAGTGCGCGAAGCCGAGGTCGTCGAGCACGATCATGACGACGTTCGACTTGCCGAGACCGGCCGGCAGATCGGGCCACGACGGCACCGAGTCGCGGTAGGTGCGGCCGATGTGGCCGGCGAAGCCCGGCTCGTGGTTGGTCATGACCAGCCACCCGAGTACGAGACGAACTGGCCGGTGGCGAAGCGGCTGGTGCCGTCGACGTACGGCAAGCAGAAGTGGGCGAACTCGTCCATGGTGCCGAGGCGGCCGAGCGGCACCTGGGCCTCGAGCTTGGCGCGCACGGCCGGGTCGTCGGCGCCGGACGCGCGACGGAACTCGGGGAAGTCCATGTAGTTGGTGCCGACGGCGTTCACCTGCACGTGGTTGCGGGCGACCTCGTCGGCGACGTTGCGCACCAGGTGCGTCGCACCTGCGCGGGCCGACGAGTAGAGCGGCGCGCCCGGCGTGGGTCGCGCCCCGCTGGCGCTGGTGATCATCAGGATCTGGCCCTCGCCCTGCTCGATCATGGGGGCCACGACCGCCTTGAGGAACAGGTACGGGGCGATCATGCAGCCCTCGATGACGCTGCGGTAGTCGTCGACGTTCGACTTGGTGAACCGGCCCGTGATGATCTGCCCGGAGAAGGCCGTGGCCGAGTCGATGCGGCCGTGGGTCTCCATGGCTGCGGCGACCAGCCGATCGGACGCCGCGGGGTCGGCGAGATCACGCGTGCCGTCGACGGCGACGACGTTCGTGCCACCGGCCCGGAGCTCGTCGACGAGCTCGGGTCGGGGGTCACCGAGCACCAGGGCATGGCCGCTGGCGGCCAGCAGACGGGCGAGCGACGGGCCGACGTAGAAGCCGGCACCAGCGATCAGAGCGACACGAGGTTTCATGCCCATACCGTAGGTTCTGTCATTTGCTGTGGCAATAGTGGCGATCACCCGAGTCGGACGATTCGGGAACCACATGCGGCCCCGTACCGTCGGACCCATCATGAAGCAGACCAGATTCGCCATCGCCCCCCTCGTCATCACGGCACTCGCGCTCTCCCTCGCCGCCTGCGGTGACGACACGACCGACTCCGGCTCCACCGACACCACCGTTGCCGCCGGCTCCGGCAGCGACGTGGCCACCGCCATCGACGGCCGCACCTACGTCTCGCAGTCGTCGACCGGCTTCACGCTCGTCGACGGCAGCGACGTTCGTCTCACGTTCGACGACGGTCAGCTCGGCGCGAACGCCGGCTGCAACAGCATGAGCGGCGCCTACACGATCACCGACGGCAAGCTCGTCGTCGAGGCGTTGGCCTCGACGATGATGGCGTGCGACCAACCCCTGATGGACCAGGAGACCGCCGTCTCGACGTTCCTGAGCAGCAGCCCGGCCATCACCGCCGACGGCGACAACCTCACGCTCACCGACGGCACCATCACGATGGAGTTCCTCGACCGCGAGATCGCCGACCCCGACAAGCCGCTCGCCGACACCACGTGGACCGTCAGCGGCATCATCAGCAGCGACGCCCTCTCGAGCACCACCGCCGGGACCGCGGCCGACATCACCATCACCGTCGACGCCGACGGCAAGGGCACCGCAGCCGTGAACGCGGGCTGCAACACCGGCTCGGCCGAGGTCACCGTCACGGACACCGCCATCACCTTCGGCCCGATGGCCCTCACCAAGAAGATGTGCGACGACGCAGCGATGCAGCTCGAGACCGCTGTCACCACCACGCTCACCGGTGAGACCACCTACGAGATCGAGGCGAGCTCGCTCACGATCATGAGCGAGGCGTCCGGCCTCACGTTCACTGCGGGGTCGTGACCCTTGCGGTCGTGCGTAGGCTCGCCCCGATGACGGACGAGCTCGAGATCGCGCACGAGACGCCGGAGGGCGGCGACCACGAGG
>JBEGOE010000168.1:0-12144 GCA_041182165.1 Actinomycetota bacterium | reverse complement strand
CACGGTGTGTCGCTCGCCCGCGTGGTCCGCCACCGCGCTCGGCACCTACCTCGAGGTCGTCGACTCGTGCGCCCCCGGCCTGGTCGAGGGCCTCTACGTCGTCGGCTCGTACGCACTCGACGACTGGCACGAGGGCCGCAGCGACATCGACATCGTCGCCGTCACCGCCGAGCCCGCCACCGACGACGACGCCGCCAACCTCCGCACCGCCCACGCCCTGCTCGCCGAGCACCAGCCGTCACCGTGCATCGACGGCCCCTACGTCGCCTGGGGCGATCTCATCACCCCGGCCATGGGCCTCCACCGGCCGTGGGTGCTCGACGGTGTGCTCCACCACGACGGCGACTGCTTCGAGATCAACCCGATCACCTGGTACGTCCTCGCCCGTCACGGCATCACCGTGCGGGGCCCTGCGGCCGAGCGGCTGGGCACCTACATCGGCGTCGATGCGATGACCCGGTTCTGCGTCGACAACCTCATCGGGTACTGGCGGCCGCTCGCCGACGACGTCCGACACGTCGCCGAGACGCAGCCCGACCAGTCATTCTCTGCCGACAGCTTCGAGTGGTGCGCGCTGGGCGCGCTGCGACTCCACCACACGGCGTTCCGAGGCGGTGTCGTGTCGAAGGCGGGCGCCGGCCGGTACGGGCTCGAGGTCGTGCCCGACCGCCTCCATCCGATGCTCGCCACGGCGCTGGCGGTGCGGGCGGGCGACGACTCGACCGCCGGCTTCGGCGCCGCCGAGATGGCTGCGGCCGCCGACGTGATCAGCTGGTGTGCCGACGATGCGGAGCGCGCCCTCCACGGCAAGTGACCCCGCACTCTCGTTGCAGACAGTTGCAGTTCGCGCGGTCCACCGCAACGAGAGTGTGAGCGGCGGCCGGGCGTGCTCAGGTGCTCAGGTGCTCAGGGGGACGGGGTGATCGGGATCTGGCCGGTGACGTCGCGGTCGAGCCACTTGCTCGGCGTCTCGGGGGCCGGTGCGAGCGCCAGCGCGAGTGCCTCGTCGACGGTGTGCGCCCGCTGGGCCAACATGCGGTGCGACCGGCGCACGAAGCCGGCGTCGACCGCGCCGTCCATCCACTCGAACAGCTTGGTCCAGTACTGCTGGACGTCGAGCATGACGACGGGCTTGCGGATGAGGCCGAGCTGGTTCCAGGTGAGCAGCTCGATGACCTCTTCGACGGTGCCGAACCCGCCGGGCAGGGCGATGAAGCCGTCGGCGAGCGCTTCGAACCGGGCCTTGCGATGATGCATGTCGGCGACGAGCTCGAGCGAGGTGAGGCCGCGATGTGCCACCTCGGCCTGCACGAGCTGGTCGGTGATGATGCCGATCACCTCACCGCCGGCCGCCAGCGCCGCATCGGCCAGCACACCCATCAGCCCGACGTGACCGCCGCCGTACACCAGGGTGATCCCCCGGTGCGCGAGCGCCTCACCGAGGGACTGCGCGGCGAGCCGGTACGCCGGATCGGTGCCCTGGTTCGAGCCGCAGTAGACGCAGATGCGCGCCGAACGAGGGAGGGTTCCATTCGGCGACATGTCACAGAGTCTCACAGTCCGGGTGTGACTGTTGCAACGAGTTCCGACACGGCTGGGGCCGGTGAGCGGGACGATCACTACAGTTCGCCCTGTGACCGCACCTGACCTGCACGCTGCCGCTGACGTCATCGATCTCGCCCAGCGAGTGGTGGGCAAGGCGATCCGCCACCTCGCCGCGAACGGTGGCCCCGACCGGCACCAGACCCTGGCCTACGACCTGGCCCATTCGTCCGCCCAGGTCGAGACCGCCCGCTCGCTGCTCGACTACGGCGGCAAGGGCGAGGTCGAGGCGAAGATCACGTGTGCCTTCACCGCCGACATGGCACACGACCTGATCGGCCGGCTCCTCGGCCGCGAGGCCATCTGGGGCCTCGACGCCGACCCGATGGCCGGCGCCCACGCCTTCCTGGCCGCCTACCGCGACCCGGCGTTCATCGCCTCGCTCGCCACCACAGCCGGCCCCCGCCACCTCGACCAGGACTTCGAGCTGGTCCAGGACACGTTCCGCTCGTTCGCCGACAACGAGATCGCACCCCGCGCCGAACACGTCCACCGCTACAACGAGGACGTCCCCGAGGAGATCATCCAGGGCCTCGCCGACATGGGTGCATTCGGCCTCAGCGTGCCGGCCGAGTACGGCGGCTACAGCGAGGGCGGCGACGGCGAATACATCGGCATGGTGGTCGCCACCGAAGAGCTGAGCCGCGGCTCGCTGGGCATCGGCGGCTCGCTGATCACCCGCCCCGAGATCCTCACCCGCGCCCTCGTGAAGGGCGGCACCGAGGCACAGAAGCAGGAGTGGCTGCCCAAGCTCGCCACCGCCGAGGTGATGGCAGCGGTCGCCGTCACCGAGCCCGACTACGGCAGCGACGTCGCCGGCCTCAAGGTCACCGCCACCCCGGCCGCCGGCCCGGACGGCGCCGAGGGCTACGTCATCAACGGCGTGAAGACGTGGTGCACCTTCGGCGCCCGCGCCGACGTGCTGATGCTGCTGGCCCGCACCGACCCCGACCGCACCAAGACCCACCGCGGCCTCAGCCTGTTCATCGTGCCGAAGCCCCGCGGCGAGGCACACGGCTTCGAGTTCACGCAGCCCGCCCGCCAGGACGGCGCTGTCGGGAAGATGGAGGGGCGCCCGATCGACACCCTCGGCTACCGCGGCATGCACAGCTACGAGATCGCGCTCGACAACTGGTGGGTGCCGGCCGACAACCTGATCGGCGGCCCCGACGGCCTCGGCAAAGGCTTCTACTACCAGATGGAGGGCTTCGAGAACGGCCGCCTCCAGACCGCGGCCCGCGCCGTCGGCCTGATGCAGGCCGCGTACGAGGCTGCGCTCGACTACGCCCAGAACCGCAAGGTCTTCGGATCGACCATCGCCGACTACGAGCTCACCCAGGTGAAGCTCGGCCGCATGGCCGTCCTGGTGCAGGCCGGCCGGCAGTTCAGCTACGAGGTCGCCCGCCTGATGGCCAAGGGCGAGGGCGCCATGGAAGCCAGCATGGTGAAGGCGTACGTGTGCAAGGCGGCCGAGTGGGTCGCCCGCGAGGCGATGCAGATCCACGGCGGGTACGGCTACGCCGAGGAGTACCCGGTCAGCCGGCTCTACGTCGACGCCCGCGTGCTCAGCATCTTCGAGGGCGCCGACGAGACCCTCTGCCTCAAGGTGATCGCCCGCCGCCTCTGCGACACGGCGGCCTGACCGCTCCGGGTCGGCGACGCCCCTCGCCCGGCGCTGTCGGTCGTCAGGCCGTGCGGCGCACGTCGTGCATGGACGGCAGCGGCCGGCCGGCCGGCCGATCCGTCGGCGACGTGTCGAGGCGCACGACCGTGTCGGCCGGTTGCTCGTTGCGGCCGAACAGGGCGCGAACGGCCTTCGACAGCACCTGCTCGACGGTGGCCATCAGGATGACGAGGTCGAGGTTCAGCGACCAGTTGTCGACGTAGAACAGGTCGAGCCGGCGATACGCACCGAAGTGCGGGTTGTCGCGAGCCTCCACCTGCCACAGGCCGGTGATGCCCGGGGGCATCTGCAGGCGGTCGAGCAGGCGGTCGTCGAACTGCGCCACCTCGGCCGGCAGGGCGGGCCGTGGGCCGACGATGCTCATGTCGCCGCGGAGGACGTTGAGGAGTTGCGGCAGCTCGTCGAGCGAGGTGGCCCTGATGAAGCGGCCGATGCGGGTGACCCGGGGGTCGTGCTCGAGCTTGAACAGCGGTCCGTGGCGCTCGTTGTCGGTGCTGAGCGCTGCCAGGCGGGCCTCGGCGTCGATCACCATCGAACGGAACTTGAACATGTGGAACGGCACGCCTGCGCGACCGACCCGCTTCTGCCGGAACAGCACCGGCCCGTGGTCGGTGAGCTTGATCGCCACGGCGATGAACACCAGCAGGGGCACCGTGAGCACGAGCACGACAGCGGCGAGCAGCACGTCGATGACTCGCGTGGCGACGAGTTGCGGGCTGGTCGAGTCGGACGGCTCGAGGTAGTAGAGCGACTGGTACGCGACCGGGGTGGCCCGCAGCCGACGGTGACTCATGCCGTGGAGGCCGTTCGACACCTGGATGTGGACGCCGGCGGGCTCGCGCCGGCCGATCAGCTCGGTGAGTTCGCGGGTGGGCAGCGCACCGACGACCACGATGACGCCGCCGATCCTGCGCTCGCGCAGGATGGCGGGCAGCTCGTCGACCGTGCCGAGGTGGATCGACGACAGCCCCTGAACGGCGGCGAGCGACGGCTCGCCCACCACGCCGCACACCCGGAAGCCGGCCTCGGGGTGCTCACGCAGCATCGCCACGAGCTCGAACGCATCGGCGTTCACCCCGACGACGACGACCTCACGGAGGTGATGGCCGGCGGCACGCGAGGCGCTCAGCCAGGCGCGGTACCCGCCGCGGAACCACAGCAGGAGGACGACGAGGACGACCGGTCCCAGCACGAGCCAGCGCTCCTCCATCTCGACGCTCATCGCGGCGAGCAGCAGCGCATTGACGACACCGAGAACGACCGAGCTGCGCACGATGCGCCGGATCTCCTCGGTGCGACTGGAGGCCACACGGGCCAGATAGAGCCCCTGGAATCGGAACAGCACCAGGCCGCTGCCGATGAGGACGAGCTCGATGACGAGCACCTTCCCGATCTCGGAGCCGGTGGAGTACTTCCAGATCTGGGCCGGCATCCACGCAAGGGTGAGGGCGAGAGCGTCGAGCTTGACGAGGCGACGGCGCAACCTGGCAACTTCGAGAGGCTTGCTCGTGTGGGGCATCGGCGGCTCGTCTCGGTCGTAGACATCTGACACTCAGCTCAGTATCCGTTTCGGGATGGCCGTAACCATGCTGTCTCGAACAAACGAGCTGATCGTTCGTGAACCAACCGTGCGCGCTCCGTACGCAACCCGGCCATCATCCGACGTGTCAGTCGAGGAGCTCCACGAGGGAGCGGATGGTTCGGAAGTCGGCGTCGGGGTGATCATCGTGCGGGTCGAGCAGGATCGGCAGGAGGCCGGCCGCCCGCGCACCCCCGATGTCCATCGTCACCGAGTCACCCACGTAGGCGATGCGCCCGCGCTCGATGCCGGGGAAGTGCTCGAGCGCCGGCTCGAAGATGCGGGGGTCCGGCTTCGCGACACCCACCACGTGGCTGTCGATGACCACTCGAACAGGCACCGCCGGCCCCTCCCCCACCTGGCACACCCCGCTCCGCACGAGCACCTCGGCGATCTGGCCGCTGGCGTTCGACACCACGCCGATGGGGACACCGGCCTCGTGGAGCCGCCGCAACGCAGCGACGCTCTCGGGAATCGGCCAGCGCCACAGGTGCGCCGTCCGCGTTCGGCCGAGCACGGCTGCGGCGGGGCCGACGTCGTGGGTCGGCACGCCGACCGAGGTCACGTAGGCGTGGTTGTACTCGTCCCAGTCGACCTCGAGGCCACCGGCCCGGCTCTTCACCGCCATGGCGTGGTAGTGGGCCCGGCGGTGCCGCTCGATCGACGGGTCACCGCCGTAGTACTCGAGCAGCGGCGCCAGCACGGTGGGGTCGGGCAGCACGAAGATGCCGCCCGCGTCGAACAGGATTGCGTCGAACTCGGGCACGGCTCCTACCCTTGCAGATCGTGCGCAGCCCTCGAGATTTCTTCAAGCCCCTCGCCGTCGGAGCCCCCGAGCCCCTGCGTGAGATCCCTTTCCGTCCGAGCCGCGTCATCCACTTCTTCCCGCCGCAGAACGACAAGCTGGTGTCGAAGCTGCCCGACATCATCCCCACGGTCGACATCCTCCTCGGCAACCTCGAGGACGCGATCCCCATGGCCGACAAGGAGGCCGCCCGCCAGGGCCTCGTGAACGTGGCCCGCAGCGTCGACATGGGCGACACCCAGCTCTGGACCCGGGTCAACAGCCTCGACTCGCCATGGGGCCTCGACGACCTCACGACACTCGTCACCGAGGTCGGTGACAAGCTCGACGTCGTCATGATCCCGAAGGTCGAAGGACCCGAGGACATCCACTACGTCGATCGCCTGCTCGCCCAGCTCGAGGCCAAGGCGAAGCTGCAGCGGCCGATCCTCGTGCACGCCATCCTCGAGACCGCTCGCGGCGTGGCGAACATCGAGGAGATCTGCGGCGCCTCGCCACGCATGCAGGGGCTGTCGCTCGGCCCCGCCGACCTCGCCGCCAACCGTCGCATGAAGACCACCCGCGTCGGCGGTGGCCACCCCGACTACCTCGTGCGGGCCGACCCGCCGACGGGCGACGATGGCCCGCAGTACACGGCGGCCCGCACCATCTACCAACAGGATCTGTGGCACTACACGATCGCTCGCATGGTCGACGCCTGCGTCACCTTCGGCCTGCTGCCGTTCTACGGCCCGTTCGGCGACATCAAGGACACCGTTGCCTGCGAGGACCAGTTCCGCAACGCCTACCTGCTCGGCTGCGTCGGTGCCTGGAGCCTGCACCCCGCGCAGGTCGAGATCGCCAAGCGCGTGTTCAGCCCACGGCCCGAGGACGTCCGCCAGGCCCAGCGCGTCATCGACGCCATGGGTGACGGCACCGGGGCGATCATGCTCGACGGGAAGATGGAGGACGACGCCTCGGTGAAGCAGTGCCACGTCGTCGTGAACCTCGCCCGCCAGCTCGCTGCCCGCGACCCCGAGCTCGCCGCCTCGTACGGATTCTGAGAGAGAAGGACCTCCCATGAGCGACCTGCGCCCACGCCGTTCCGTGCTGTACATGCCCGCCGCCAACGAGCGGGCGCTCGAGAAGGCGAAGACCCTGCCCGCCGACGCGATCATCTTCGATCTCGAAGACGCCGTGGCCCCCGACGCGAAGGAGGCCGCTCGCCCCAACGCTGTCGCCGCCGCCGGTTCGGGCGAGTACGGGTCGCGTGAGCTGACCATCCGCTGCAACGGCCTCGACACGCCGTGGGGCGCCGACGATCTGCGCGCCGCCGCCACCAGCGGCGCCTCGGCCGTCGTCACCCCCAAGGTCGGCTCGGTCGCCTACGTCGACGAGGTGTCCGCCATCCTCGACGCGGCCGGCGCCCCGGCGGCGCTCACCATCTGGGCGATGATCGAGACACCCACGGCGATCTTCGACGTGCGTGCCATCGCAGCGCACCCCCGCGTGTCGGTGCTCGTGATGGGCACCAACGACCTGGCGCGCGAGTTGCGCTCGTCGCTCGGCGCTGCCGGCCGTCACCCGCTGGTGCCGCACCTCGCCACGGCGCTCGCCGCCGCGCGCGAGGCCGGCAAGGTCATCCTCGACGGCGTCTACAACGACGTGAAGGACCTCGACGGCTTCCGTGCCGAATGCGTGCAGGGCATGGAGATGGGCTTCGACGGCAAGACCCTCATCCACCCCGGCCAGGTCGACATCGCCAACGACGTGTGGGCGCCCACCGAGGCCGAGGTCGAGCACGCCCGCAAGGTGATCGCGGCGTTCGACGAGGGCGTCGCACAGGGCAGGGGCGTCGTCACGGTCGACGGCCGCATGATCGAGAACCTCCACGTGGCCAACGCACAGCGCACCATCGCCGTCGCCGACGCCATCGCCGCCTTCAACGCCTGACACCCCCACGAACTTCGGCACGCCGGCGGGCCTGCGACCCGCCGTGGTGCCGAAGTTCAGAGGGTGGTGCGGAACAGGTCGAGGGTGCGGGCGAAGGCGATCTGCGACTCGGCTGCGTCGTACACGTCGGGGCGTGTGTCGTTGAAGAACGCGTGGTCGGTGCCGGGATGGATGTGCAGCGTGGCGTCCTTGCCGAGGCCGCGCAACCGGGCCTCGAGCGCACGCACCGCGTCGGGGCCGGCCATGCCGTCGTTCTCGGCGTACTCGCCGACGACCGTGGCCTCGATCCTCGACCAGTCGGGCTGCGCCGAGGCCCACGGGATGACGCCGTAGTACGGCGCGCACGCCGCCACGGCGTCGGGGCGATGCGCCGCCAGCACCAGGGCAAGGCCGCCGCCCATGCAATAGCCGACAACGCCGACCGTGTCGTTGCCGGTGCGCTGCTGCAGGAACGAGACGGCGCCCGACAGGTCCTTGGCGGCCTGGTCGAGGTTGAGGCCCATCATGAGCTTGCCGGCGCCGTCGGGCTCGGTGGTCGACTCACCGTGGTAGAGATCAGGGGCCAGGGCGGTGAAGCCGGCGGCGGCGAAACGGTCGGCCACGTCGGTGATGTGCGGCACCAGGCCCCACCACTCCTGGATGACGATCACGCCCGGGCCGGTACCCGCGATGTAGCCGTCACACGTGTGGCCGTTGGAAGGGAACGTCGTCATCTCACCCATGGACGGAAGCTAGCGCAGTCTTTGTACAGGTACAGAGAGCAGTCTGTACGGCCTCCCGTGTGTCGAATACCATGGGTCGATGAGCTCTGCCGCCTACGACAACGACCGCGCCCACGTCTTCCACTCCTGGAGCGCACAGGGGGCACTGAAGCCGATCGTCATTGCTGGCGCACAGGGCAGCTGGATGTGGGACGAGGACGGCAGGAGATACCTCGACTTCTCGAGCCAGCTCGTGAACATCAACATCGGTCACCAGCACCCCAAGCTCGTCGCGGCCATCCAGGAGGCGGCCGGCACGCTGTGCACGATCGCCCCCGCGTTCGCGAACGAAGCCCGAGGAGAGGCGGCGCGCCTCATCGTCGAAGCCGCGAACAACGGCCAGGACCTCGGGCTCCAGAAGGTCTTCTTCACCAACGCCGGCGCCGACGCCATCGAGAACGCGATCCGCATGGCACGGCTGCACACCGGCCGCCACAAGATCCTCAACACCTACCGCAGCTACCACGGCGGCACGGCAGGCGCACTCACGCTCACCGGCGACCCGCGCCGTTGGCCGAGCGAGCCCGGCATCTCGGGCGTCGTGAAGTTCTGGGGGCCGTACCCCTATCGCAGCGCCTTCCACGCCGAGAACGAGGCGCAAGAGACCGAGCGGGCGCTTCAGCACCTGGCCGACACGCTCATGGTCGAAGGGGCGCACAACGTTGCCGCGATCGTCCTCGAGACCGTCGTCGGCACCAACGGCATCCTCGTGCCCCCGCCGGGCTACTTGCAGGGTGTGCGGGCGCTGTGCGACCAGCACGGCATCATGCTCGTTCTCGACGAGGTGATGGCCGGCTTCGCACGGTGCGGCGAGTGGTTCGCGTTCCATGCGTTCGACGTCCGTCCCGACCTGGTGTGCTTCGCGAAGGGCTCGAACAGCGGCTACGTGCCCGTCGGCGGCGTCATCATCAGCGCCGACATCGCCGCCACCTTCGACGACCGCGTCTACCCCGGTGGCCTCACGTACTCGGGTCACCCACTGGCGTGCGCATCGATCGTGGCGAGCATCAACATCTTCAAGGAGGAGGGCATCGTCGAGCACTCGCGCATGCTGGGCACCGACGTCATCGGGCCCGAGCTCGACAAGCTCAAGGCGAAGCACCCGAGCATCGGCGATGTGCGCGGCATGGGCACGTTCTGGGCGATCGAGCTCGTGAAGAACCGCGAGACCCGCGAGCAGCTGGTGCCCTTCAACGCTGCCGGTCCCGACGCCAAGCCGATGGTCGAGCTGGCCAATGCGTGCAAGGCCGCCGGGCTGTGGCCGTTCACCCACTTCAACCGGCTCCACGTGGTGCCGCCGTGCAACACCCCCGTCGACGAGGTCCACCAGGGGCTGGCCATCATCGACGAAGCGCTCTCGGTCGCCGACTCGTACGTCACGGCCTGACGCCGCCGCTCGTCGGATCGGGAGCCCACTGTCGGCGCCGCATCCGCACGGAGCGCCGCGCACCCCCGACCGAATCTGAGAAGCTGTCGCCGTGACTGACCGCATCCCGTCGTTCGACCCTTCCGACTTCGAGCGAGCCACGCGTGGGCTCGTCGCCACGCACCCCACCGGTGTGATCCAGGGCGAGTTCGGTGTCGCGTGGGACACGTCGCGCTACGACTTCATCGGCCGCGACTCCCCTGCGCCCGACACGGTGCACCCGAGCCTGTGGCGTCAGGCGCAGCTCAACAACATCCACGGCCTCTTCGAGGTCGCGCCGGGCGTGTGGCAGGCACGCGGCTACGACATCTCGAACATCACGTTCATCGAGGGCGCCACCGGCTGGATCGTGATCGATCCGCTCACCGCGATCGCCTGCGCTCGCGAATGCCTCGCGCTGGCGAACGCGCAGCTCGGCGAGCGGCCGGTGGTGGCGGTCATCTACACGCACTCGCACCTCGACCACTTCGGTGGCGTGCAGGGGGTCACCACACAGGAGGACGTCGACACCGGTCGGTGCCGCATCATCGCCCCGCAGCACTTCATGCGCGAGGCAGTCGGCGAGAACCTGTTGGCCGGCAACGCGATGATGCGCCGAGCGATGTACCAGTTCGGGCCGCTGCTACCCCCGGGCCCGCGTGGCCACGTCGACTGCGGGTTGGGCAAGGCCACGCCACTGTCGTTGGCGGGGCTCATCCCACCCACCGAGGACATCACCTACACCGGCCAGGAACTGGTGGTCGATGGCGTGCGGATCGTCTTCCAGCTCACGCCCGACACCGAGGCCCCAGCCGAGATGAACTTCTTCTTCCCCGACCGCGGGGCCGGCGGCAAGGGCTGGCTGTGCATGGCAGAGAACTGCACGCACACGATGCACAACCTCGTGCCCATCCGCGGGGCGCAGGCGCGCGACTGCCTCAGCTGGTCGAAGTACATCGGCGAGGCGATCGAGATGTTCGCCGCCGACAGCGACCTCGTGTTCGCATCGCACCACTGGCCCCGCTGGGGCCGCGACGACGTGCGCGCCTACCTGTCGCTGCAGCGCGATCTCTATCGCTGGATGCACGACCAGACGTTGCGGCTCGCCAACCACGGCCTCGTCGCCAGCGAGATCGCCGAGACGCTGATGCTGCCGCCCGAGTTCGCCGCCGAGGCCCACACGACCGGCTACTACGGCCACCTCGTGCACAACGTGAAGGCGGTGTACCAGCGCTACCTCAGCTGGTACGACGGCAACCCGGCGCACCTCCACCAGCACCCGCCGGTCGAGGCGGGCCGTCGCTACGTCGAACTCGCCGGAGGCGCCGACGCACTGCTCGCCCATGCCGAGCGCGCCTATGCCGACGGCGACTTCCGTTGGGTGGCCGAGGTGGTGAATCACCTCGTGTTCGCCGACCCGACCAACACCGCCGCACGCGACCTACAAGCCCGAGCGCTCGAGCAGTTGGGCTTCGCCACCGAGTCGGCCACCTTCCGCAACGCGTACCTCATGGGTGCACAGGAGCTCCGCAACGGGTCACCGCAGCCGTACGCGGCGGCCCGCCGCGGCCTCGTGCGCTCGCTGCCGATCGACCAGATGCTCGACACGTGGGGCGTGCGACTGAAGGCCGACGAGGAGGGCGGGGTCAGCCGGACGATCCACCTCGACATCACCGACCTCGGCGAGCGGTGGACGGTCTTCCTGTCGAACCGGGCGATCAGCTACGTGGGCGGCCGCCACGACGACGCCGCCGACCTGACGGTGTCGTGCACCCGCGACACGATCATCGCCCTCGGCGCCGGCGAGGTGGCACTGTCCGATGTGCTCGACGGCGGGTCCGTGACGCTGGTGGGCGACGGCGGCGCACTGAGCGACATCATCGATCACCTCGACGTCTTCACGGGCGGCTTCGCGATCATCGAGCCGTAGTCCGGACTCGCCCCGGTACCGTGCCCCGACGTGACCCGGCCGCTGTCTCCCCCCGTGCTGCGGCCGCGCTCGCCGCTCGGCACGCGGGTCGCCGTGTTCTCACTGGCCATCTGCTCCGTCGGCGTCGGCGTGGCGCTGATGGTCGAGGCCGACCTCGGCGTGGCACCGAACGATGTCACCACCACAGGCCTCGCCCACAGCCTCGGCTGGGGCGTCGGAACGGCGTCGTTACTCACCGGCATCATCGTCATGCTGCTCGCATGGGCGCTCGGCCGACGGCCCCGCCTGGCCACGGTGTTGGGTGGCGTGGTGGTGGGTGTGACCATCAACGCGGCGCTGGCCGTGCTGCCCACCCCTGATGCGCTGGCACCGCGCATCGTCATGCTGGCCCTCGGCCTCATGGTCGTGTGGGCTGCCATCACGGGGGTCGTGGCCGCCGATGTGGG